>NZ_JAVCWM010000036.1:0-60356 GCF_030846495.1 Massilia scottii
GCAGGTGGGCAACGGCAGGCGGCACTGGCAGGAGACATCGGCAGGTGGCTCACGGCAGGAGGTAACGGTGCGTCGCAATAGTGTGGGGCACCAGCAGGAGACGACGGCATGAGGCACCATTCGGTGGCGACGGCGCCTCTTATTCACGATTCAGTACAAAAGCTAAGCGCGCAACAACGCCAGGCACGATCGCCTGGCCGGTCGCGCGTCGCTTAACAGGCGCTAGCGTTCGATCGCGCCGCCTGACATACGCACGCGGTCGCCGGTCACGAAGGAGGGCGCCCATTCCTGTGTGATGACCTGGGTGGCGCCGTCGTCCATCGTCAGCGTGATCCGGTAGACACGGTCGCCGGTCATGGTGCTGCCGCTGGTGCCCGTGCTGCCAGCGCTGCCAGTGCCGCCAACGGCGCCGCCCGTACTGGCCGCCCCGCTGCCTTGACGCGGCACCACTTCGATTTTGCTCACGGTGCTGTTGGGCGTACCGGTTGGCGCGCTGGCTCCGCTTGCCATGCTGCCACCTGACTGGGCGCCGCTGCTGGTCGCAGCGGAACTTGCCATCCCTGTCGTCGTGCTGCCGGTTCCTGTGCCAGCCATGCTTCCGCTACCCCCGCTGGTACTCGTGCTGCCAGTAGTCTGGCCGCTGCCCGTGCTGCCCGCACCTGTGGCGGCGCCGCTGCTCCCTGTCGTTCTGCCGCCCCCCGTAGAGCCGCTGCTGCTCGTCCCTGCCGTGCCGCTGCTGCCCATGCCGGTGGTGCCGGTACTGGTCCCCGTCGTTCCGCCGCTGTCCGTCGTGCTGCTCCCGCTCGATGGCATGCTGGCGGATGTGTCGCCACTCGTGTCGCTTGTGCCACTGGCTGTGTCGCCGCTCATGCCGGTGGAAGTGCAGGCCGCCAGTCCGAGAGCCAGCAAGCCCGCCAACAGCATGCTTTGTTCGATACGCTTCATGATCAATTCCTTTGGTTGGGTGTTTTCCGTGAGTGCGTGACAATGCCGCGTGCCACTTCGGTAAGAGCAAGGAATCCGCCCGGCGTTCCCATGCATTCTCTGCAATTTGACGCAGATCAAACAATAATTAGATAAGCTTGAATTTTGTGGAGGGGGGAGTCGGCGCAAGACATGCGCATTCAGAGCTTGATACAGCGCAAAAGCCCAACTTCTTGGGCGGGCCATAATTTTCTAATGCAATTTTTTGTGGGCCTGCCATGCCAGCTTCATCACTCTCCAGCCTGATTGTCGACCTTGTCGCTTCGGTGGAAACGACCGTCATCAGCCTGCGTGAGCATCATCTGTCGGGGCAGGCGGTGCATCGCCTCGTGCGCGAGGCGAGTGCCGGGCAATTCGCGGATGCGCCGGCCGGCGCGCCGCGTTTAACGGGATCGTGCCGTTTGAGGCAGGAAGGCCCAGAGCAGGCCGGCCGTGATCAGCGCGGCGTTGCAATCGACCAACCAGTCGCCGACCGCGCCTGAGCGGTACGGCAGGAAACTCTGCACCAGCTCGTCCAGCGCACCCATGACCATCACGGTCAGGACCGACTTGATCGCGCGTTCGCGTGCACTCCCCAAGCTACCTGTGAACAAAAGAAATGTGATGGTGCCGTAGGCCAGCGAGTGCAGGACGATGCCTGACGCCACGGTGCCGATCTCGGCGCGTGCGCCCGGCAAGGAACCCATGATGAGAATGGCAGCGTAGATCGCCAATGCGGTGGCGTAACGCAACTTGCGCAGGCGTTCGTCAAGAACAAGAAGGGAAAGCAGTGCAGGCATGACAGGGTGTGTGGGGAAAACCATCACCTTACCATGCCGGCCGTCGCACATGCACGGCCAGCATGTTGCCTGCGTGACGCTAGATCGTCAACGCCGGCGCACCATTGCTGTAGCGTGCGTCGAAACAGCCCTGGCACTCGGCGCAAAACAGATGGGCAAGGCGCACGGCGCGCTGGCGCAAGACCAGCTTGAGGTGCGTATGACTGCAATTTGGGCAGGTTTCCCTAACCGTGCCGAAGGTGATCAGCTCGACCGGGACATCGTCGGTGTCGAGGTGGTCGACAACAGCGCTGGGATTGAGTTCACTAAGGACGAGCTTGTCGTCGGGACTATGGCGCTGGCGGCGGCTGGCGTGTGCCTGTTGAGAAAGTGGTTCTGATAATGCATCAAGGACATATTCACTCATTCTTATCGCTCCGCTTGGCTGGCCAATGGTTATGAAAAAAGCTCGAGGAACTTCACTATAGATGAATGGGCGGCAGCTTCAAGCTTTTGCGTCATCTTTTTGCCAACCCTGGTCAAAAGAACGGGAAAAAGTGTTGCGCCAAAAAAAAGCCCGCTTGTGGGAGCGGGCTAAACCCAAGATCGGGCCAAGAGATCGTCAATTCGGAGTGGTGTGCCGCCCTCTGGGTCGGCACACCTGGCTGCCAGTCACGCATATCGGGTGCGTGTACAGCAGATGAAACTAGTATAGGCAGGCAATGTGACGCAGCTATGACAATGCGCAACAATTGCGTAGGCGCGATAAATAATGAGAAGAATTCCGAAAGGCAGCACAACCCGGCTGCAAGGGCTCAGGCCATCACGTGTCGTGCACGCAAAAAAAAAGCCCGCTGATGAAAGCGGGCTTCAAACTATTTTCTTGGAGGAAGATAGTGGAGACAGGTGCAATTATGCGGGGTCACGAATTATATGTCTAATTGACATTTTGGATACCGGACATGCGCCTGTCTTATATCTCTATCCTTGCATTCAGACTGCCACGCTCAGGTCGACCTCGATGTTGCCGCGCGTTGCATTCGAGTACGGGCAAACTTCATGCGCCTTGTTCACTGCTGCCTGGGCCGTTGCCTGGTCCATGCCGGGCGTTTTCACGACCAGCTTGACGGTCAGGCCGAAACCGCCCTTGTCGTTCGGGCCCACGCCGACCGATGCGTCGATGCTGGTGTCGGCCGGCACCGGGGTCTTGAGCGCGCCGCTGACCAGTTTCAGGGCCGACAGGAAACATGCCGCATAGCCCGCCGCGAACAGTTGCTCAGGATTGGTACCGTCGCCGCCCGCGCCGCCCAGCGATTTCGGGGTCGACAGTTTAACGTCCAGGACGCTGTCATCGGAAACGGCGCGGCCATCGCGACCACCGGTTGCTGTTGCGTGTGCTGTATAGAGAACTTGCATGGTGACTCCTTGGTTGGGTTGGGGCGGCAACGCTGTGCCGATGGAAGAACTATAGCTAACAATCTAATTGTGTGCAATCTATTTATTCAAATTCTTTTCGAACAAACAGCGGGGCATGCCCCGCCAGCCAACTCAGTCGTGGTCTTCCATGGCCTTGAACAGGTCGTCGCGCACGCTCGACAGTTCGCTGCGCATGCGTCCCAGCGCGGCCAGTTCCTGTCCGCTTGCGCACAGCACCTGTTCCGGAATCGCCTCGGCCTGGGCGCGCAGTGCCTGGCCTTGCTCGGTGAGCACGATGCGCACCTGGCGCTCATCGTGCGGATCGCGGTTGCGCGAGAGCAGGCCATTGCCTTCCAGGCGCTTGAGCAGCGGCGTGAGCGTGCCGGAATCGAGAAACAGGCGCGCGCCGATATCCTTGACCAGGATCGCATCCTGCTCCCACAGCACCAGCATCACCAGGTATTGCGGGTACGTCAGGCCGAGCCGGTCGAGCATCGGCTTGTAGGTCTTGGTCATCGCATGCGAGGCCGAATACAGCGCGAAGCAAAACTGGTTTTCCAGCGCCAGCATGTTGACCGAGGCCGGCAGCGTCTGTTTGGTTTGGCTCATTCCTTCACCGGGACCGTGTAGTTGAGGGCTAGGCGGCCACCGTCGACATACATGGTCTGGCCGGTCATATACGAAGCATCGTCGCTGGCCAGGAACACCACCACGGAGGCGATTTCGTCCGGCTCGCCGCAGCGTCCCAGCGGGGTGCGCGACAGGATCGTCTTGCGCGCTTCCGGGCTGCCCAGCACGGCTTTCTTGGCCAGTTCGGTCAGGATCGTGCCCGGCCCGATGCCGTTGACGCGGATGCCGTAGCCGGCCAAATTGAGCGCCATCACCTTGGTCAGCTGGTTGATGCCGCCCTTGGACACCACATACGGCACCTGGTTGGCGATCGCCACTTCGGAATTAACGCTCGACATATTGATGATGCAGCCGTGCTGCTGGCTCACCATGTGGCGCGCCGCGGCCTGGCCGCACAGGAACATCGACTTCAGATTGATGCGCATGACGCGGTCGAAATCGTCCTCGGTCAGGTCGAGGAAGTCGGCGGCATGCGTCACGCCGGCATTGTTGACCAGCACATCGATGCGGCCGAAGGCGGCCACGGTAGCGGCGATCATGGCATCGACATCGGCTTTCTGGCTGACGTCGGCAGCGAAGAAGCGGGCGTTCTCGCCGAGCGCTTCGGCGGCGGCGGCGCCGTCGGCCTTGATATCGACCAGCATCACGCGCGCGCCTTCTTTCACCAGGCGCTGGGCGCAGGCCAGGCCGATGCCCTGCGTGGCGCCGGTGACGATCGCTACTTTTTGCTCAAGTCTCATGTATTGCTTTCAATGGTGCGGGAATAGCGAATTTTAACCACACAGCGCGCCCGGCGTTGATTTTTTTGCAGTGCATCATAGCACCACGGGGCGGTCCGGCAACTCATTGGCGCGCGCCCCGTTGGCGGGAAAGTGCTGGCTGAGCAAGGTGTTGACTTGCTCCAATGCAGCGAGGGTGGCGGCGTGGAATTCACCGTGCGCAAAGCCCTGCGTCATTGTCGCGCACACCCGGTTCCAGACGATATTGTCGATCTTGCGCCCGACGTTGCGGTCGGTCACGATCTCGACCTTGTGCTCGGCCAGGTTCACGTAGATCAGCACGCCGCAATTGTCTTCGGTATCCCAGATGCCGTATTCCGCGAACAGGGCAATGGCGCGCTCGCGCATGCCCATGCCGGCCCACAAGGCATCGAACGGCAAGCTGTTCTCGACGATCAGGCGCAGCTCGCTGCGGTGGGTTTGCTCGCCGGCCGTGATGGCCTTGCCGATCGCATCCAGCGTTTCCGGTGGAAACGCGCGCCGGCCTTTCGCCGCCGTGCTGCGCCAGTGGCGCCAGATGCGCGCGAGGCGTGCACCCATCGATGGTGTAGGGGAGTGACTCATTACCAATCTCCCGAGGCGCCGCCGCCGTCAAAACTGCCGCCGCCGCCGGAAAACCCGCCGCCGGAAAAACCACCGCCGTCACCGCCGCCGCGCCCGAGGCCGCCGAGTGCGCTGCCGATGATGAAGCCGGTGGCGCCGCTGCTCCAGCCACCCCGCCCAAGACGCGAACGGCGCGGGCGGAAAATGGAGAACAGGAGAAAGGCCCCGAACAGGATCAGCGGGACCGTCATATTGTCTTCGTTCGACGCATTCGACTGTTGCTGCTGCGGCGGCGCAGGGAACTGTTCCGCGTTCAGCAAGGTCGCAATCGCGCCCACGCCGGCCACCAGGCCGTCATAAAACTGCTTCTGCTGGAAATGCGGTGCGATCACGTCTTGCAGGATGCGTTTCGATTGTGCATCGGTCAGCACGCCCTGCACGCCGCGCCCGGCTTCGATGCGCAGGCGCCGCAGGGCGGGCGGATTGTCGGGCGCGACCACCAGCAGCACGCCATCATCGACGCCCTTGCGTCCCAGCTTCCAGGCATCGCTGACGCGGATGCTGTACTGCTCGATCTGTTCCGGCGCCGTGCTCTTGACCAGCAAGACCGCGATCTGGCTGCCGGTCTTGCTTTCGTACTCGGTGAGCACGGTTTCCAGCTTGGCGCGCTGTTCCGCGCTCAGCATGCCGGCCTGGTCGGTGACATGGCTGCCCAGGGTCGGCACCGGCACCAATTGCGCGTGCGCCGCGCCGCCCAGGCCAAGGCCGAGGCCGAGGCCAAGGCCGAGTGCCAGGACCAGCGTCGATAAGAATCGCAGCCAGCGCATCTGCTTACTTGCCAAAATTGACGGTCGGGGCGGTCGAAATCGCTTTTTCGTTCTCGACGGTGAACGATGGCTTGACTTCATAGCCGAACATCATCGCCGTCAGGTTGGTCGGGAACTTGCGGACCTGAACGTTGTATTCCTGCACCGTGACGATGTAACGCTGGCGCGCGACGGTAATGCGGTTCTCGGTGCCTTCCAGCTGCGACTGCAGGTCGCGGAAGCTGGCATCGGCCTTCAGGTCCGGATATTTCTCCGCCACCACCATCAGGCGCGACAAGGCGCCCGACAGCTCGCCCTGCACCTGCTGGAATTTCTTGAACGCTTCCGGATTGTTCAGCACCTCGGGCGTGATCTGGAAACTGGTGGCCGCGGCGCGTGCGCGCGTGACCGACTCCAGCGTTTCCTTTTCGTGGTTGGCATAGCCCTTGACCGTGTTGACCAGATTCGGAATCAGATCGGCGCGGCGCTGGTACTGGTTGACGACTTCGCCCCAGGCGGCCTTGCTGGCCTCGTCCTTGGTCTGGAACTCGTTGTAGCCGCAGCCGGACAGGAGCGTCCCTGTGAGTGTCAGGGTCAGCAGCACCCGTGCGCAGCGTGCGAATGCAGTGTTTGTCATGGTATTTCCGTCCGTAGCAAGTTGTCGAATGGTCAAAAATATACCCTAAATGCCAACACGATGACTTTTCAAACGTGCGTGGTGCCGCGCGGGGAGGGGCATGGGACGCGCTACAATGACGGGTTTGTAATCGACTACGAGGCTGTCCTGTGAACTTTATCAACAAGCTGTCCGCCGCCTGGACCACCAACAATTCCCTGCTGTGCGTGGGCCTCGACCCCGATCTCGCCCGTTTCCCGGCGCAACTGGCCAGCGAGCCCGACGCGATTTTCCTGTTCTGCAAGGAGATCATCGATGCCACGGCGGATCTGGCGTGTTCGTTCAAGCCGCAGATCGCCTACTTTGCCGCGCTCGGCGCCGAAGGCCAGCTCGAACGCATCTGCGCGTACGCGCGCCAGCATTATCCGCACATTCCCCTGATTCTCGACGCCAAGCGCGGCGACATCGGCGCCACCGCGCGCCAGTACGCGCGCGAGGCGTTCGACCGCTACGGGGCTGATGCGGTGACGGTCAACCCGTACATGGGTTTCGATTCGGTCGAGCCGTACATGGAGTGGACCGACCGCGGCGCCATCGTGCTGTGCCGCACCTCGAATCCGGGCGGATCGGATCTGCAGTTCCTGATGGCCGACGGCAAGCCCTTGTATCAGCACGTGGCGCGCATGGTGGCCGACAAGTGGAACAGGAACGGACAGTGCGCGCTGGTGGTGGGTGCGACCTTTCCGGAGGAACTGGCGCAGGTGCGTGCGATCGTGGGCGAGATGCCGCTGCTGGTGCCGGGTGTCGGCGCGCAGGGCGGGGATGTGGAAGCGACCGTGAAGTCCGGCCGCACGGCCAGCGGCGCCGGCATGATGATCAATTCCTCGCGCGCGATTTTGTATGCCACGCCGCAGGGGAGTGAGGATTTCGCCGCAGCGGCGCGCAGGGTGGCGCTGGAGACGCGCGACGCGATTAATTTGTATCGCTAGCTCGTCGTTCCTGGCAATGGCAGGAACGACGAGCTAGTAGCCGGAACCCGGGGGGCGGCTAATACCTGCTCGGCGCAATCGCCTCCGCGTAATCGTACAAGGTCCCCAAAATCTCCTCCGCGCGCTCGTCGGCATCTTCCGACAGCGTATCGATCTCGGCAAACAACTGCTCGATCGTTCTCGCCCCGCCTTGCCCGTCGAACAGCTTGGCGGCGCGGTGCTCTTCCCACTGCTGCGCTTCGGCTTCGCTCAGCAACGCAGGGAAATTGCGCGCGCGGTAGCGGAACACCAGTTCCACCAGCCGCTGATCCTCGAACGACGGCCGGGCCTTGGCCAGCTTCTCGGGCGTCTCGGCACGCAGCGACTCCAGCTTGCGCCGGTCGCCATTGCCGATGAACCCGCCATACAGGTCCTCATCCACATCGACCGCTTCCTGCGCACCCGGACGCTGATACACCTGCGCCCACAAGGCTCCCATGTCCGGCCCGGCCGCCGCCACGGCCGCGAAGGCGCGTCCCTGCTCGATATCGATGCCCCACTTTTCCGCCATCGCCGCGCTCAGGGTCTTGAGATTGCCCACCAGCATCGGCGACTTGTTCAGGTGGATGCTCTTGATCGGCAAGCGCGTCACGCCTTCCGGCAAATCGGCCGAACGCGTGAACATGCGCAGGCGGATCGTTTCCGCATCGAGGCCGAACAGCTCGGCCGGGTCGTGGCTGCAATCCCACACCAGCACTTCATTCTTGTTGGTCGGATGGGTCGCCAGCGGCCACACCAGCCCGATGCAGCCGCGCTCGGTCGGGAACATGCCCGACACGTGCAGGAATGGCTGGCGCTGGGCCGCCGCCAGGTGCATGCCCATTTCCGACGCGACCTTGTCTTTCTTGTGCAGCGCCAGGCAAAAGTCGAACAGCTTGGGCTGCCTGTCGCGGATCAGGCGCGCCAGGGCGATGGTGGCACGCACGTCCGACAGCGCATCGTGCGCCGTCTCGTGCAGCAAACCGTTGGCCTTGGCCAGGTGTTCCAGCTTGAAACTCGGCTTGCCGTCTTCGCGCAGCGGCCATTCGATGCCTTCCGGGCGCAGCGCGTACGTCATGCGCACCACGTCGAGCAAGTCCCAGCGCCCGCAATTGTGCTGCCACTCGCGCGCGTACGGATCGATCAGGTTGCGCCAGAACAGGAAGCGCGTGATTTCGTCGTCGAAGCGAATCGTGTTGTAGCCGACCCCGATCGTGCCCGCCTGGCTGAAGGCTGCCTCGATGGTGGCCGCGAACTGGTGCTCGGGCACGCCCAGTTCAAGGCATTGCTGCGGCGTGATGCCGGTGATCAGGCACGACTGCGGGTCCGGCAGAAAATCCGGCGCCGGCTGGCAGTACAGCATGATTGGCGCGCCGACTTCATTAAGATTGGCATCGGTGCGGATCGCTGCGAACTGCGCAGGACGGTCGCGGCGCGGCTGGGCGCCGAAGGTTTCGTAGTCGTGCCAGAGAAAGGTATGGGTGGTCATGGAACTTCGATCAATAAGTAGCAGCCCGGCGGCGTGCGCTCTCCGGGGCGGACCCATATGGTACACAGATTGGCGCCGCGCCGGGGCCTGGATTGAGCGCGCGGCGCCGTACTTCAGCGCGCGACGCGGTTGCGTCCGCCTTCTTTGGCGCGGTACATGGCCGCGTCTGCCGCGGCGATCAGCGCGCTGTCGTCCATGCCCGCTTCGAGCAAGGCCACCCCGAACGAGGCCGTGATGTGCGGCAGCGGAATGCGCATGTCGCGGAAAATCGGCGCCTCGCGCATGCGCGAGCACAGCCGCTCGGCCACCATCAGCGCCAGCGGTTCCGGCGTTTCGGGCAGGATCACCATCAATTCCTCGCCGCCGTAGCGCAGCGCAAAATCGGACGGGCGCAGCGCCGTCGAAATCACGTCGGCCGCCGCGCGCAGGGCATCGTCGCCGGCCAGGTGGCCGTGGGTATCGTTGAACCGCTTGAAATGATCCAGGTCGAGCATCACCAGCGCCAGCGGCGTGCCGGCACGGTGCGCGGTGGCGATCAGCTTGGGCAGCATGTCGTTCATCCAGGCCCGGTTGTACATGCCGGTCAGGCCATCGTTCATCGATAGCTGGCGGTAGAACTCGCCCAGCTTCTGGCGCCGCCGCAGCAGCGCATTGGCGGCGCGGATGCGGAACGAGAGCAGGCGCAGCAGGTTGCGCGCCAGGCCGTTCGACTGGTCGATCAGCTTCCACACCAGTTCGCCTTCGATGAGCAGCAGTTCCGATTCTTCCAGCGCGCTGATCGAGGCCAGGTTGGCCGCTTCGTCCAGCACCGACTGCTCGCCCACGCTCTCGCCCGGCAGGATCTTGCTGACCGTGCCGTCGGCCATGCCGTTGCGGGTGTCGGCCTCGACCGCCAGCGCGCCGCGCAGCAGGATGTACAGGCGCGCACGGTTGCTATCCTCGACCCTGGCCCCGGGCGCGAGCCGCACCACGGCGCAGTCGGCCAGCGCCTGCGCGATCTGCTCGTCGTCGATGTCGCGGAACAAATGCAAGTCCCGGATGGTGTAACTTGATGCAGCGAAGGTGCCGATCTGTTCCAAAATAGTTTCTCCGGTCAGGTGTGCGCTGCTATAACCATTGGCATTTGCATCATATCAGTGTTCCAATAGCGTCATTCGAATTGAACCATCCACGACATGCACTTCATTGACGCCCTTGGCACCCCGCATCAGCCCGACCCGGCGGCACGCATCGTGTCGCTGGTGCCGTCGATTACCGAACTGCTGTGCGAGCTCGGCCTGGCCGGGCAAGTGGTCGGGCGCACCGGCTTTTGCATCCATCCGGCCGCCCAGGTCGCCGCCATTGCCAAGATTGGCGGCACCAAGGACGTCAACCTGGAAAAAATCCGCAAGCTCGCGCCCACCCATCTGGTGGTCAACATCGACGAGAACGAAAAGCCGACCGTCGAAGCGCTGGCCGAATTCGTGCCGAATATCGTCGTCACCCATCCGGTGGCGCCGCGCGACAACCTGGCGCTGGCACGGCTGATGGGCGGGGTTTTTGGCGCCGACGCCAGGGCCGCGGCCTGGTGCGCCGCCTTCGAGGCAGAATACGCGGCGCTGCAGGCGCTGCCCAAGGGGCGGCCGGCGACAGTGCTGTACTGCATCTGGCAAGACCCGTGGATGAGCGTCTCGGCGGACACCTACATCGCCCGCATGATGGCCGAGATCGGCTGGAGCGTGCCGCAAGTGGGCGACGCCTCGGATAGCGCGGTGCGCTACCCACGCTTCAACTGGTCCGATGAACTGGTGGCGCGCATCGACGGCGTGCTGCTGTCGACCGAACCCTACCGCTTCACGGACGTCCACGCGGACGCGCTGGAAAAACAGATCGGCAAGCCGGTGCATGTGATCGATGGTGAAATGATGTCGTGGTACGGCAGCCGTTCGCTGGCCGGTGTGCGCTACTTGCGCGCGTTGGCACAGTCGGCGTCGATGTTCTGATCGTGCGCCAGCAAGACAGGCTGGCTGCCTTGCTGGAGTTGCCTCAGGCCAGCCTGCCGCGGGGGCAGGGCGCTGGCCCTGGCGTGTTACCTGGCGATTACTCGTTGACTTCGTCCGGCTCGGGCACCAGTTTCGGTGTCGCGTGCAGCTGCTTGTCGTGCAGGCGGCCCAGGGCGCTGTCGATAGCGCGCTTGAGTTTGTCCGCCGCGCCGGTGATGGCCTGGTGCAGGTGCACCGAGTGGTCGCTCACGGCGATCGGCTGGTAGCCGGTCACGCGCGCTTCGAGCAGGCAGCGGTTGCCGCCGTCGGAGGATTTCTGGCTGTTATCGTCGCTGAGGTGGACTTCAACACGGGTAATGTGTTCGCTAAAACGCTGAACGGCGGCGGAGACCACGGATTGCACATGATCGTCGAGGCCCTGATGACGTTCGATCGTTTTATCGGTATTGATGTTGATTTGCATAAGCTCACTCCCGGCTGTTCATAAAGGTACTGGCACAACCCCGGTCTTATTGCGTGTGCGGCCTGCGCGCGTTGCTGCGCAGCGCCTGGGTTGGCACAACGTTAAGCACACGGCTTTATATTACACCTTTGTTTGATATTGCTCAGTGCAAATGAAATCGGGTCATGCCGCCTGCCAGCGCAGGGCGTCGGCGTGGGTGTCGGCGCGCTCGATCGCGAAGCCCAATCCCAGGTACAGGCGGCGTGCCCGCGGGTTGCCGCGGTGGACGGACAAGGTCAGCGGCAGATGACGCTCGGCCGCGAACTGCTGCAGCGCGCGCAGCACGGCGCTGCCGGTACCGCGCCCGCGTGCCTGCGGCAGCAGGGCGATATCGACCAGGCGCAGCGCGTCGCGGCCATGGTCGACCACGATGCGCGCCACCGGCTCGCCGGCCTCCTGCAAAATCAGATGGACGGCATCCGGAAAGCGCGTGCGGTAATCGGCCGCCTGCAGGCGCTGCTGCATCGCGATCAGCGACGCCGCCAGGGTCGGGTCGGCGCGCCCGGTGCCGAGCAAATCCTGGCGCGTGGACGCGTACAGGCGCGCCAGGAAAGGCGCGTCGTCCTCCACCGGGGCCCTCGCACCGAATGCCCGCAGATGGGCCGCCAGCACGCTCACGCGCCGGCCTTGCCGTCGCGCAGCGCCGTCGCTTCCTTCTCGTGATGAGGAAAACGGTCCATGCGCGAGAGCACCGGAAACTTGAAGATCCAGATCGCCGTGACCGCCAGGGTGGCGGCGCCGCCGAACAGGATGGCGCGCGTCAGCCCGAACCAGCCGGCGGTCAGGCCCGACTCGAATTCGCCGAGCTCGTTGGACGCGCCGATGAACACCGCATTGACCGCGCTCACGCGGCCGCGGATGTCATCGGGCGTTTCGAACTGCACCAGCAGATGGCGCACGTACACGCTGACCATGTCGCCGGCGCCGAGCAGGAACAGGGCGCCCAGCGCGACCGGGAAACTGGCGCTCCAGCCCAGCGCCAGGGTGGCCGCGCCGAACACGGCCACGCCGCCGAACATCCACGCGCCGACGCGGCGGCGGATCGGATAAAACGCCAGCGCTACCGAGCACAGCGCGGCGCCGACGCCGGGCGCGGTGCGCAGCAAACCCAGTCCCACCGCATCGACCTGCAGCACATCGTGCGCGTAGGCCGGCAGCAGCGCGGTGGCGCCGCCGAACAGCACCGCGAACAGATCGAGCGAAATGGCGCCCAGCATGATCGGGCGCGACCACACGAAGCGCAAGCCTTCCAGCACCGTGTGCCAGGTGGCCGGCTCCTTGTTGACGATCTGGGGCGCGCTGTGCGTCATCGACATCAGGATCACCGACAGCACCAGCAGCGTGGCGGCCGCCAGATACACCGTCGCCGGCCCCGAGATGTACAGCAAGCCGCCGAGCACCGGACCGGCGATCACGGCCACGTGAAACGCCGACGAACCCAGTGCCACCGCCTGGCTGAAATTTTCATCGGGCACCATATTGCGCAGCACCGCCTGGGTGGCCGGCATCATGAACGCGCGCGCGCTGCCGAACAGCACCAGGATGGCAAACACCGGCCACACCACCGACACCCCGCTTGCCGTAAAGGCCAGCAACATCAGGCCGCACAGCAACTGTGTGAGCAGGCACAGGATAATGATCCGGCGGCGGTCGTAGCGGTCGGCCGTATGGCCGGCGAGCAAAATCAACACCAGGAAAGGCGCGAACTGGGCCAGGCCGATCAGGCCGAGGTCGAACAGGCTGCCCGTCATCTGATACACCTGCCAGCCGATGGCCACGCTCTGCATCTGTACCGCCAGGGTTCCCAGCACGCGCGCGGCGAGGTAAAAAGAGAAATTTCGGTGGCGCAAAACGCTGAAACCGTTGGACGGCGACATCACAGACATAGGAACTTTCGGGACTGGCTACGCGGGTAGGGTAAAATGATTCTTTCCGGAATCAGCATTGTATTGTGCCCGATGTTTCCCGACCCTGCTGGCTGTGCCGCTTCCTTGCCGTTATCGTTTTATGCAGAACACCATATTTGAAACACCTGTCGTCAACACCTTGATGAGAGGATTTTCGCTCCTGACGCTGCGGCTGATGGGGTGGCGTACCGACGGGCTGACACCGGAGCAGATTGCCGGCTATTCCCGGTACGTGCTCATTGCCGCGCCACACACGAGCAACTGGGATTTCCCGATCACGCTGATGGTGTGTTTCGCCTTGCGTTTGCGGGTGTACTGGATGGCCAAGTCGAGCCTGTTTATATGGCCGATCGGGTGGCTGTCGCGCTGGCTGGGCGGCATCCCGATCGACCGCAGCGCGTCGAACAACACGGTGCAGAACACGATCGACGCGTTTGCCAAGCGCGAGCGGCTGGCGGTGATTGTCGCGCCGGAAGGAACGCGCGGCAAGGTCACGCATTGGAAGACCGGTTTTTACCACATTGCGCACGGCGCCAACGTCCCGATCGCGCTTGCCTTCCTCGACTTCAAGCGCAAGACGGGCGGCATTGGCTGCATGTTCCACACCACCGGCGACATCACGGTCGACATGGTTGAAATCCAGCGTTTCTACAGCGGCGTGACCGGCAAAAACAGCGACCAGTTCGACGCTTCCGCAGTCAAGCGTAAATAGTTTCCTAACCGGGGTCAGACCTCCGAATCGAAACATTTTTATTGCTAATCGGAGGTCTGACCCCTGCTAATCGGAGGTCTGACCCCGGTTAGGAAATATTTCTAGTCGGAGGTCTGACCCCGGTTGAGCAACGGTTAGCGTTTGGCGGCGGCGAGGATGACGTCGGCCACTTGCTTCGGCTGCGACAGCATCGGTACGTGGCTCGCTTGCACCGTGGTCGTGACGGCGTTGATTTTCTTGGCCAGCGCTTGCTGCAGACCCGGGTCGATCATGCGGTCTTTGGCGGCAACGATGTAGTAGCTCGGCTTGCTCTTCCATGCCGCCACCGTCACTTTTTCTTCAAACGCCTTGCCGAAAATCGGCCCTTGCGTCGCCGCCATCAGCTTGGTGTCGGCCGCCGGCAAGTCTTGCGCGAAATTCGCCGCGACCGACGCCGCCGGCAAATACAGGTAGCCCGACGCATCAGCCTGGATGCTGGCGATGCCGGCCGGTACCGGGTAGCCCTTGCCCAGCTCGCCCGAGTTCTGGCCTTCCGATGGCGCAAACGCGGCCACGTACACCAGCGCCCTGATCTTGTCGCTCACGCCCGCCTGGGTGATCACCGTGCCGCCCCACGAATGGCCAACCAGCACCACCTTGCCGCTCTGCGCGTCAATCACGCGCTGCGCGGCACCGACATCGTCGCCGAGCGAGGTCAGCGGATTTTGTACGGATACCACTTTCAAGCCCTTCGCCTGCAGCAGCGGAATGACCTTGTTCCAGGCCGAGCCGTCGGCGAAGGCGCCGTGGATCAGCACCACCGTGGTATCGCTGTCCTTGCCCTGGACTTGGGCAGCAGCCTGGACGGGCAGCGCGGCAGCGCCGGCAATCAGGGCGGATGCAATCAGGGCGGCGCGCAGGGGAGTCGTGTTCATGGGTTTTCCTTTCGGTGGATGCGGGTTGTGGGTGGAATTACTTAGCGCGCTAAGTAATGTGCAGCCAATATAGCGCACTAATCGTTAGCGCGCAATCTAATTTTCGAGGAATTTTTCAGCGGCTCAGGCGCTGGTTGAGCTTGTCGATGCCGGCGGCCATCTGTTCCAGCTCCTGGTAGCTGATGGCGCACGCGCTGCCAATGGCCTGATTGACGCGCACCGCCGCTTCGCGCAGCGCGTTGCCGGCCGCGGTCAGGGTCAGCACGCGGTTGCGCTCATCTTTGGGATCGCGCGCGCGCACCAGGTAGCCCTCGGCCTCCAGGCGCTTGACGAGCGGGGTGATCGAGCCGGAATCCTGCTGCAGCCGCTCGGCAAGGTCCTTGATGCCCAACCCTTCCTGTTCCCACAGCACCACCATCACCAGATATTGCGGATAGGTCAGGCGCAGCTCGGCCAGCAACGGCTTGTAGAGCTGCGTCATCTTCAGCGAGGTCGAATACAGCTTGAAGCACAGGTGCTGGTCGAGGACGAGAGGGGCGGTCAAGGCAGTTCTCCCGGTGCCGGCTAGGCCAGGTCGGCTTCGCTGGTGAAGGCGTCGGCGTAGAATTCGTCGGCCGGCAAACGGCATTGCTCGACATACTCGCGCCGCGCAGCCTCGACCACTACCGGGGCGCCGCAGGCATACACCTGATGGCCGGACAGGTCGGGCAGGTCGTGCATCACCGCGGCGTGCACGTAGCCGGTACGCCCGGTCCAGTGGTCTTCCGGGTAGGCGTGCGACACCACCGGCACGTAGCGGAAGTCGGGCAGGGTGGCGGCCCATTGTTCGCACAGCGCGTTCATGTACAGGTCGCCCGGGCGGCGTCCGCCCCAGTACAGGCTGACCGGACGGGTGGAGCCGAGGTGGATCAGGTGCTCGACCAGCGCCTTGACCGGGGCAAACCCGGTGCCCGAGGCCAGCAGCACGATCGGCTTGTCGGCATCTTCGCGCAGGTAAAACGTGCCGAACGGGCCTTCGAAGCGCAGGATGTCGCGTTCCTGCATGGTGTTGAACACATGCTCGGTGAACAGTCCGCCCGCCATGTAGCGGATGTGAAATGTCAGCGGACCGGCCAGGCTGGGCGCGCTGGCCATGCTGTAGCTGCGCCGCTTGCCGTCGCGCAGCATGAATTCGATGTACTGCCCGGCGCGGTAGGCCAGCACTTCATTGGCCGGCAGCTGCAAGGTGATGATGGCCACATCCGGCGCGACTTTGTCGATGCTGGACACGCGCGATGGCATCTTGCGCACCGGATAATCGGTGCTGCCGCCCACTTCGCGTGCTTCGATGACCAGGTCGGCCGAGGTGGTGGCGCAGCAGAACAGCGAGAAGCCGGCCGCTTTTTCTTCTTCGCTCAGGGCGCGCTGCTGGTGCGCCTTGTGCGCGACCGTGCCGGAGACGACCTTGCCCTTGCAGGAACCGCAGGCGCCGTTCTTGCAGCCGTAGGGCAGGCCGATGCCGGCGCGGATCGCCGCCGCCAGCACGGTTTCGTCCGCTTCGCAGGCAAACTGGTGGCCGCTCGGCTGGACAGTAATCTGAAACGTCATAGTGTCATCGTCATCCATTGGAACTACATGATCGGTGTTGATCGCGCCGGTACTGTCGCGAGGAACGGGTTGCTGGTATTTTACATGCTCCGGCGCACTCGCCGGGTGCGGCGGGGCCGCCGCCAACCCCGACGGCGAGCCCTGCCGGCGCCACGGTTATCTTGTATATTGTCCGGCTACGCCATTGACGACAAACAATTTCACATGACCACCACTTCCCCCTTCAAACGGCCGCGCCTGCTCATTCTCGGCTGCGGCGATGTCGGCATGCGCCTGTTGCCGCTGGTGCGCGCGCGCTTTCGCGTGTTCGCCGTCACCAGCAACGCCGAGCGCTGCGCCGAGCTGCGCGCGGCCGGCGCGGTCCCCATCATCGCCGACCTCGACCGGCCAGCGAGCCTGAAACGCCTGGCCGGCCTGGCGGACTGGGTGGTGCACATGGCGCCGCCGCAGACGGAAGGCACGCTCGACCGCCGTACCCGCAAGCTGTGCGCGGTGCTGCCGGCCGGCGCGCGCATGGTCTACATCAGCACCACCGGCGTCTACGGCGACTGCGGCGGCGCCCTGATCGATGAAACGCGCACCGTGGCGCCGCGCAATGCGCGCGCGCTGCGCCGGGTCGACGCGGAACGGGTGCTGCGCGCCTGGGCCAGCCGCAGCGGCGCGCGCCTGGCGATCCTGCGCGTGCCCGGCATCTATGCGCGCGACCGTTTGCCGCTGCGCCGCCTGGAGCAGGGCACCCCCGCGCTGCTGGCGTCCGAGGATGTGTTTACCAATCATATCCACGCCGACGACCTGGCGCGCATCGTGGCGCTGGCCTTGTACAGGACATTGCCCGGCCGTATCTATCACGCGGTCGACGATACGCATATGAAAATGGCCGATTATTTCGATACCGTGGCCGATGCCTTCGGGATGGCGCGTCCGCCTCGCGTTGCGCGATCGCAACTAGTTGCTGAAGTATCGCCTATGTTGCTGTCGTTCATGTCCGAGTCGCGGCGCATGAGCAACGAGCGCATCAAGCGCGAGCTGGGGGTGCGCCTGCGTTATCCGCACGTTGCGCCGGCGGTGGCGGCGATGGCGCTGGTAAAATGACGGTCCTCACTAAGGAAGCACGATGACCTACGAAGAATATCTTGATGAAGTAACCACCCTGATCACGGAAAAGTACAACCTGAGCGATGCCGCCGCGATCAAGCTGGTCGTGAAGGCGCAGGACGCCGATTTTTTCGTCGAACATGACGAGAAGGAAGCCATGCGCACGGTCGACCGCGCGCATCAGGATGCCAAAAGCCTGTATCTGGCAAGCCAGAAGAAATAGGGCAGAAACCGGATTGTCAATGGGCGCAGACTTGCGCTCGTTTGACCGCCATCAAGTTCTGGCGTCTGCGGGGCCGTATCGTGTGCAGTGTCGTCTCTCAACTGCTGACTTGTGCCAACTGCCATGCCACATCGGATCATCCAGCCAACCAAAGAACAGGTGCGCGCCTACATGGCAAGGCGTGAAGGCGCGCGCCGTCCGCCGCCGCCGCCCGAAGAGATCCGCCGCCAGCTTGGCTGGCGCCTCGTCCCCACCGATAGTGAGCGCTTGCTCGTTCAATTCTATCTGATTCCCACCAATTACAGCCATTTGGCCACCCAGGTGGCGCTGGACTGGCTGTTTGCCCCTGTCCGGCGCGCCGCCCGCCGCACCAAATCTCACCAAATATTGCCTTAAGCACAAATTTAATTGAGTCTGAGTTCTACTGGTTGAGCGAATGTCAACACTTAGGTGTATGATGCACGCCTATGCTATGGCAGCCGCATATTCGGTCTGTTTTTGGCATTACCGCTTACTTAATTGACTGTAAAGACAGCGCACTGGCAAATATGCCACGGTGCGAATTTGGAAAGATATAAGAACATGACCAATCGCAGATTTCCGGAAGCTCCCACCTACGATCCGAACAAAGTGCTCGATGCCATCATTGAACGCTTGCAGCTCAAAAACGACGCAGCCCTGTCGCGCGCGCTTGAAGTGGCGCCGCCCGTGATCAGCAAAATCCGCCATCGCACCTTGCCGATTGGCGCGACGATCCTGCTGCGCATGCATGAAATCAGCGATTTCAGCATCCGCGAATTGCGCGCGATGATGGGCGTGCCGGCGGTGAGCATCACTATCAACGCCTGAGGCGGCCCAAAGGAAAAGGGGCACCGTGTGCCCCTTGATTTGAACTCCGGCGCCCCGTTCAGAGGCGCTTGAGCAGCCTGCCCGGCACGCCTTGCCAGTGCGATGCTGCTCCTTGCGGTACTGCGGCACATGCTGTTGCGATCGCATTCGTCGCCGCGCCGCGGGGCGGGGATTGCGGTCCCGCCGGCGCGCGGATGATTGCCCACTGCCGGTCATGCGTCGCGCTGAAGCACTCAGACTGCCTGTCGCGCGCCTTGGGCGATCGCTTGCAGCAGTTCGCGCGTGGCTGCGCTCACCACCAGTGTATCGCTGTCATCCGGTTCGCTCATTTTTGTGCACCATGCCGCCTGGGGCGTGGCGGACGTCACCTTCGTACACCATGCCGCACTGACTGACGTTGCGCTGGTCCTCGTGCACCATGCCGACTTGGCTGCTTCCGTATTGGTCCTCGTGCACCATGCCGACTTGGCGTCGCTGGACACGGTGCGTGTGCACCATGCCGATTTGGCGCTGCCGGCACTGGTCCTCGTGCACCACGCGGCCTTGGTTTCAGCCGACACCGTGCGTGTGCACCAGGCCGACTTGGCTGCCCCCGCACTGGTCCTCGTGCACCACGCCGACTTCGCTTCTTCGGTAGTGGTCCTCGTGCACCATGCCGACTTGGCGTCGGTGGACACGGTGCGCGTGCACCATGCGGATTTGGCGCTGCCGGCACTGGTCCTCGTGCACCACGCGGCCTTGGTTTCAGCCGACACCGTGCGTGTGCACCATGCGGCCCTGGTTTCAGCTGACACCGTGCGTGTGCACCAGGCGGATTTGGCATGGTCCTCCGACACCCGTGTGCACCACGCCGACTTCACTTCTTCTGTGGTGGCGCGTGTGCACCATGCCGACTGCGCAGCGGCTGCTTCCATTGGGGCGGCGGCTTCGGTGGTGCGCGTGCACCATGCCGACTGCGCGGCGGCTTCCACCGGCGCGGCGGCTTCCACCGGCGCGGCCGCTTCAGCGGTGCGGGTGCACCAGGCCGCGGCGCGCTGGCCGTAAGGCTCGTCGAACGTGCTTTCATACAGGTCACGCATTTTGTTGCCGCAATCCTGCAGGTACTGCGTATCTTCCGCTTCGCCGCTCATGCCCACATACGGATAGTGGTGCAGGAAGTAGCCGAACGCGTGCTCGCAATCCTTCGCGTACTTCATCGTGTCCAGAATATGGTAGTGCCAGAAGATGTCGACTTCAATCATCGGTGCGGTTTCGTCTTCCGGGAACATCTTCATCAGATACAGAAAGCGTCGATACTCCACTTCCACCGCATCGGCTTTTTCCTGCGACCAGCCTTCGCCGGAATCGGCATGGGTAAGCTTGAATTTGATTGGATCCAGATCGAGTTCCGAAATTGCGTTGATTGCGTCGTTGTTCATCATGATTAAGCCTCTTTTTTAGAGTGTGATTGGTTTATGACTACATCCCTGTTTGAATCTGCGGATACTGCGGCTGCTGCAAAACAACTGACTCTTTCATTTCTTCCGGTAAATCAATTTCCCTATTGCATTGATTTCCCTTACCGTTTGAGAATGTTGCGCCGGTCCAAACCCAGCTTGTTGACTTATCTCAATGATTATTTGAGGCAATTCCTAGTGCATCGCGGATGCACTGACTGTGCCGCAGGTCATTCAGGAGGATTCTGTTTAGGACAATGCCCGTCGTCATCAGACAAACGCTGCATGCGATTCACTTTTGCCGGCCACTGCCCCGGACGGGCCGCCGCGCGAAGGTTCGTTGTGCAAGGGCACGCTGACGCACACCGTGGTGCCGTCGCCGCCGTTGCTGGAAATGGAGAACGAACCGCCGAGGATGCTGATCCGCTCTTCGATGCCGACCAGGCCGAACGAGCCGACCTTGGCCCGTTCGCTGGCCTGCAGGCCGATGCCGTTGTCGGTCACCGTCATCGACAGGCGATTGCCGTTGAGCTTGAGTTCAACCCGGACCCTGGTCGCTTGCGCATGGCGCACGATATTGCTCAGCGATTCCTGCAGGATGCGGAAAAAGGCCGTGGCGGCGTGGTCGCTGAGCGCCACTTCCTTCGGTTCATCGATCAGTTCGCAGGCGATGCCGGTACGGCGCTTGAATTCGGCGATCTGCCACTCCACCGCCGCCGACAAGCCCAGGTCCAGCACGTTCGGACGCAGGTCGTTGATGATCTGGCGCACGCTCTTGATGGTGGCGTCGATTTGCTGCAGGGTGGAGCGGGCGCGCGCATGCAGGCGCGGATGGCGCTCGCGCGTGCGCGAACTGAGCATGTCCGCTTCGATGCGCAGCGCCAGCAGGTTTTGCCCGAGGTCGTCATGGATTTCGCGCGCGATGCGCTTGCGCTCGCCTTCCTTGATCTGGTCGGCATGGGCCGCCAGGCGGCGCAGGTTCTGGTGCGACAGCTGCAGCTTGGCCTGGCTGTCGCGCAGTTCGCGCGTCATGCCCTTGGCCATCTTGATCGCGCGCCGGCGCGACGAGGTCAGCGCATGGAACAGGGCGTATAGCAGCATCGAGCTGACCGAACCGGCCATCATCGCCAGCCATGGCGCGAATTCCTCGAAGCCCGTGTACAGCTCGGTGGCGGCCACGCTGAAGGTGGCATCCCACTGGCGCCCGTTGAAGTCGATCGGCAAGGTGGCGCTGAAGCGGGCCGGCGCCAGCAGAGACGGCAGCGCGGTCTCGCCGGCGCCGCCGGTGTCGAACAGCACGCGCCCGCGCCGCATGTCGGGCCCCATGGCATTGTCGACCAGCATCATGCGCACATTCCTGATCGGTACGTCGTCGATCACGCCCTGCACCAGTTTCTGCACGCTGAACGCGATGCCGACCGTGCCGATGTAGGCCGCGCGCCGCTGCGCCACCGTGGTGGTCGGCGCCAGCGGACGGTACACCGGCAGGCGCATGCCCAGTCCGGTGCGGTTCGGTCCCGAGATGAAGGCGATCGGCAAGCCGGAGGTGAACAGCCTGCCCGTATCGCGCAGATTGGCCAGCGTGTCGATGATCAGCGGATTGGCGAACATGTCGTAGCCCAGCGTCGCGGCCCAGCGTTCTTCCGGCTCGACGAAGGTGACCACGGTGTAGGAAGGGCGGCGGCCGGGCGGCATGATGGTGAAGTCTTCCAGCAGCGAGCCATCGGCCGCGCGTTCGCTGCGCATGCGCTGCAGATAGGCATCGCGGTCGGCATCGAGCAGCAACTGGGCGAAATTGATGTTCTCGATGGCGGGAAAGTTCTGCGCCAGACCCAGTCCGCGTACGTAGCCGTGGAACTGGCGGCGCGTGAGCGGCTCGCTGATCTGGAATACGCTGACCGTGCCGCGCAGCACGTCGGTATACGATTTGATGCGGGCGCTGATCGTATTGCGGGCATTGTGCGCCAGGCCCGCGAAACGGGTGCGCGAGTCCGCTTCAATAGAATTGGCGGTCGCAAAGTAAAGCACCATGCCGACCGCCAGCGAGAAGGGCAAGCCGACCCACAGGGCGGGACGTGCCATAGAGAATGTTTTTAGAGTTGTCTTCAAAGTAAGCATTGCGCGTTGCATTCCTCTCGGTAGCCGCAAATGGCGATGCATTGTTTGATCTACATTAACCGGAAGTTAGTTGTCAGAATACCTATTGATGCTGATAGGTATGGATATCGGAAAAGTCTGAATATTGCTTAAATCCCGCCGCGGCAGTCACCGGGACGGGATTCGGGGGGCGAAAATGTCGCGTTTAGGCAACGTTTATTTGACCCAGCTATCTTTCAGAGTGGTAACTCTGTTAAATACCGGCTTGCCTGGCGTGGAGTCGATGCGGTCGGCGACGAAGTAGCCATGGCGCTCGAACTGGAAGCGCTGGTCCGCTTCGGCCGCGCTCATGCCCGGCTCCAGGTAGGCGGTGACCACCTCCAGCGCATTGGGATTGAGGAATGGCTTCCAGTCGCGTCCGCCCGCATCCGGCTGCGGCTCGGTGAACAGGCGGTCGTACAGGCGCACTTCGGACGCCAAAGCGGTGGCGGCGCTGACCCAGTGAATGTTACCTTTGACCTTGTATGTGTTCGACCCTTCGGTGCCCGATTTGCTGTCTTCAAAATACTTAACGTGCACGGCGGTAACGTTGCCGTCAGCATCTTTGTCGTAGCCGGTACACTCGGTAACATAGCCGTGGCGCAAGCGCACCCGGCTGCCGGGGGCGTCGCCGATCGGCGGGAAGTACCGGAAGTAACCCTTGCTCGGCACTTCCATGAAGTCATCCTGCTCGATCCACAGTTCGCGCGTGATCGGGAAGGTGCGCAGGCCGCGCTCCGGAAAGTGCGGGTGCACGGGCGAGCTGCATTCGACCGACTCGCCTTCCGGGAAGTTGTCGATGATCAATTTCAGCGGACGCAGCACGGCGGTGGCGCGCGGCGCTTTCGGGTCGAGGTCGTCGCGCAGGCAGCCTTCCAGCGTGCTCATGTCGATCCAGCCGTCGGCCTTCGAGACGCCGATGCGCTCGCAGAACAGCTGGATCGCTTCCGGCGTGTAGCCGCGCCGGCGCAGGCCGACGATGGTCGGCATGCGCGGATCGTCCCAGCCCGTGACGATGCCTTCGTCGACCATCTCGCGCAGCTTGCGCTTGCTGGTGACGACGTAGGTCAGGTTCAGGCGCGCGAATTCGTACTGGCGCGGCACCGGCTGCTTGAAGAAACCGCCTTCGGCCAGGGTCGCCAGCAGCCAGTCGTAGAACGGGCGGTGGTCCTGGAATTCGAGCGTGCAAACCGAATGGGTGATGTTTTCCAGCGCGTCCGAAATCGGGTGCGTGAAGTCGTACATCGGATAGATGCACCAGGCGTCGCCCGTGCGGTGATGGTGCGCATGGCGGATCCGGTAGATGGCCGGGTCGCGGTTGGTCATGTTGGGCGAGGCCATCGAATCGGCGGCCATCTTGATGCGCAGGATGTGCTCGCCGTCCTTGTACTTGCCGGCTTTCATGTCGCGGAACATCGCCAGCGATTCTTCCGGGGTGCGCTCGCGGAACGGCGAATTGACGCCGGGCGTGCCGAAGTTGCCGCGGTTTTTCTTGATGTCGTCGGCGCTCTGGCTGTCGACGTAGGCGTAGCCGGCCGTGATCAGGTATTCGGCCATCAGGTACAGGCGCTCGAAATAGTCGCTCGCGTAGTACAGGTGGCTCTCGCCGTTCTGTTCCCAGCTGAAGCCGAGCCATTTGACGCTGTCGATGATGGTGTCGACGTATTCCTGTTCTTCCTTGGCCGGATTGGTATCGTCGAAGCGCAGGTTGCAGCGGCCCTGGTAGTCGCGCGCCAGGCCGAAGTTTACGCAGATCGACTTGGCGTGGCCGATGTGCAGGTAGCCGTTCGGCTCCGGCGGGAAGCGGGTAATTACTGGCGGCAAGCCCTCGCGCACGTGGGTGCCGGCGGCCAGGTCGTTCTCGACGATGGCGCGCAGGAAGTTCGGCGACGGGGCATTCGCAGCCGGCGCCGCAGTGTTTTTTTCGTTGCTCATGGAGAGATGCTTTGCGAATGATAAGGTTGTGTCATTTTAACGCAATGTGTGTGGACAGATTGCGCCAATGTGCGTGTGCACAATGGCCTAAGGTGTTTGTCCATCTTGTCCGCGCCTGGCCCGCGCCCGCCCGCCGCACCGCCGATCCGCCCGGCCGACGCCGTTCTATAGGATAATCTCGCTTTATAGTTTCGGCAGCAGGAGTTTCCCGTGGACAATTTATACACCATCCTCGGCGTGGCGCCGAATGCGACCGACGACGAGATCAAGAAGGTTTACCGCTCGCTGGCGATGCGATTCCATCCGGACCGCAACGACGCCCCCGGTGCGGAAGTGCGTTTCAAGAGCATCACCAAGGCTTACGAAATCCTGTCCGACCCGGCCAAGCGCGAGGAATACAACCAGAGCGTCAACCACCGCATCATCATCGATGCCGAGGAAGAGGCATTTGCCTTGTGGCGTTCGCTGTTCAGCCTGAACGGCGTGACCTTGCCGGCGTAAGCGCCGCCCCCAACTCCGCGCCAACATCCACGCGCAGTTCACCAGCGCAGTCATACGCACTACCAACAGGATCAGAAAATGAGAAAAGTACATCCCGAATTTGCCTACCAGTCGCGCGAACTCGGCGGCCAGATCGACGGCATTTTGGGCGACCCGCCGAACCGCAAGAACTACGACCTGATGGTCGGCGCGCTCGTGAGCGAATACGCCAGTGGCGGCGGCATCGAAGACGTCAACATGATGAGCTTCGCGCTGGTCGATCACATCACCTTCAGCAATCCCAAGGGTTTGCTGGCGGAAGCGGGCGAGTACGAAGGCGGCAGCCCGGAAAAAGTGTTCGCCATGGCCGCCTGCGAAGGCGACGCCGAAGCCATGTACAGCGCCATGACCGACAAGCACCCGGATCTGGCGCGCCAGGCCATCATCACCGCTTTCCTGTTCAAGCACCCGCGCCTGTGGGACGAGGACGACGAATCGCTCGAACAGCTCTCGCGCGACGATGACGGCGACGACCGTTACGACGACGAAGATGAAGGCGTCACCGACGACTTCGCCCAGATGTTCGACAAGGAAGGAGATTGAGCATGAGCGACAACAGCAATCTGCCCGCGTTATCGAAACAGATCAGTGAACTGGTACTTGCCGGTTCGCTGGCGCATGCCGAGCATGCGTTTTCCGAGGCGGTCGAGCAGCATGGCGACCTGGCCGTGGTCGAGGTGCTCGCCTCGCTCGCCCCTCAGGTGACGGCCTTGCACCTGTCCGGTTTTGACGGTGGCAAGACCTCGCTGGCCACCTTGCTGGTGCCGCCCAAGGCGTGGGCCGACAGCCTGGCGTTTTTCGCCGCCACCTGGTCGGACGACATGATCGAAGACGACCCTGAGCGCGTCGCCGAGACCCTGTTCGCGCACGTGCACGGCATCGTCTTTTCGGCCGACGACCCGGAGCGCCGCCAGGAGTTGCTGGCCGAAGCCTCGGCCACCGACCACGGCGCGACCGTGTTCGCGATCCTGTTCTCGATGGCGCCCAAAGAGATGCTGGAACTGGCCGGCGAAGTGCTGGCCAAGGGCCCGTACATCACCAGCCAGACCTCGTCCGACAGCGACGTGGCGCCCCTGGCGATCGAACTGGCCAAGGCCAGCGAAGATGGCTGGGACCGTGCCTTGTTCGAGCTGTTCCCCGACTTCCGCCACAGCGGCGACATCGCCGACGCCGAGTACAACGACGACCCGGACGAAGAGCAGAAATTCCTGCAGCGTTCGACCAAGGAATTGCTGTACCGCTTGCGCAAGCAGGTGCCATCCTCACGCAGCAACGTGCCCAAGCGCGGCGTGCGCAAGAGCATCGGCACGGGAATCTTCTCGTGATGGAGGCGGCGCAGACTATGCTGCCCGCCATCGTCGTCGAACGCCTGCCGCGGCTGGTGCGCGCGATCCGTTGCCTGGCGGTGCGCGAGATCGGCGACGAGTCGGTGATCCTGGCCGACGAACTGGCCGGCATCACCGCCATGGTGGCCGAAAAGTTCACCAACGACCGCACCGCCGAAGGCATCCAGAAAGCCTTGCTGCTGACGGTGGGCTGCGTGTCGCTGGGGCTGGAGCATGAACTGATGCACGAAGGTGACGAAGCGGCGCTCGATTTCCTCATCGAGCACGGGGCCGAGCACGCGTTCCAGGCGGGTTATCGCATGGTGCGCGACCTGGCCGCCTTGCCCGAGGATTCGCTGGTGGGCGAATACGACCAGGACCCGGTGTACGCGCAGCGGCGCCTGAAGGATTTGTTCGTCGATATCTGCAGCGCCGATCCGCACCAGAACTGGGCCGGGTACGAGAAGTTCGAGGTCCAGTACAAGCAGCGCAAGGCGGTGCAGGCAATCGTGCGCGCGGCCGGCTGGCTGCGGCGCCACCATTACGCGGGGCCGATCAACGACGCCGATCTGAACGCGGAAGGCGTGATTGCGGTAGCGATCATTTTCGCGATCGAAGGCGGAGGACGGATCGTGGCGCGCACGGGGCAGGCCGATTTCGAGCGCCTGGTGAAATCGGTACGCAAGAACAAGCCCGATTATGAAGAGGGCTGGGCGGCGCTGATGAAGCAGGTGCCGGCGCAGCACCAGCCGGTGATCGCGGAGCGGATTGCGTCGTATCGGACCAGCTGCACCGTGATCCAGAAAATCCGCACGCGCACGGCGATGAAGACCTTGTTTGCGGAGTTCGAGAACTATGCGGGGTCGGAGCTGGATGCGGATTACGGTTGACGGCTAATCTTCGCTAGTCTCAATACCGTCGTTTCTGGCAATGCCAGGAAGTCGTTTCTGGCAATGCCAGGAAGGACGGAGTGGAGGTTAACTCAAAAGAGCCGCCTCCGTCGCCAGCGCCAAAAACGCCTGCACCAGCGGCGCATGCTCGCCCTTCCGCTGCGCCAGCAGCAAAGTCGTCGTCGCCGCCGGATCGAGCAGCGGCCGGTAACACACCCCATCCATCCTGATCCTCTCGAACGACCCTGGCAGCACCGACACCCCGCACCCCGCCGCCACCAGCCCGATGATGGTCGACGCTTCCCCCGCCGTCTGCTCCACCCTCGGCACGAAGCCCGCATCCCTGCACAGCCTGAAAATCTGCGGATAAATCCCCGTCCCCGCGCTATGCGGATACATCACGAACGGCAGTTCGGCCATCTCGCTGAGCGCAATCGCCTTTTTGCGCGCCAGGGCCAGGCCGGTCGGCAGCACCGCCACCAGCGGGTCTTCGCGCAGCGCCGTCAGGCCGATGTTCTCGGGGAGGCCGTTCTCGGGCGGGCGCACGAATCCCAAATCGAGCGCGCGCCGTGCCAGCGCATCGAGCTGCGGCACGGTGGCCATTTCGTGCAAGGTCAACGTCACTGCCGGATACTGCTGGCGGTAGCGGTTGATCACGTTCGCAAACAGGGGCGTGAGCGGCGTCGAGAACGTGAACCCGATGCGCAGTTCGCCCGCCTCGCCGCGCTCGGCCCGGCGCGCGGTGGCCGTGGCCTGCTCCGACAAGGCCACGATGCGGCGCGCATCGTCGAGGAACAAGCGGCCGGCTTCGGTCAGCCTGACCCAGCGCTTGGTACGCTCGAACAGCTGCGCGCCGACATCCGCTTCCAGCATCTGGATGGCGTGGCTGAGCGGTGGCTGGCCGATGTGCAGGCGCTCGGCCGCGCGCGTGAAATGCAGTTCCTCGGCCACGGCGATGAAGTAGCGGAGCTGGCGAAATTCCATGTTTGTAATCGATTCAATGTATGAGAGACGACTTAAATATATATTGGACAGTATAAAAGCGCAAACCTAAGATGGCTCCAGTTTATTCACTTCGGGTTGCTCATCATGTCTTCCAGCGTCGTCACCGCCGGTTCTCCCGCCTTCAAACGGATCAACCGCGCCATGCTGTGCGGCGGCTTTTCCGCCTTCGCGCTGCTGTATTCGGTGCAGCCGCTCATGCCCCTGCTGGCGCACCAGTTCGCGCTCACGCCAGCCCAGAGCAGCTGGTCGCTGTCGATCGCCACCTTGGCGCTGGCGGTGTCGCTGGTGATCAGCGGCGCGCTGTCGGACCGCATCGGGCGCAAGAAGCTGATGACCTTCGCGCTGGTGGGCGCCGCCGTTTGCACGGTGCTGACCGCGCTGGCCCAGAACTACGCCCAGTTGCTGGTGCTGCGCGCCTTGCTCGGGTTTTCGCTGGGCGGCATGCCGGCCGTCGCCATGGCTTACCTGAGCGAGGAGATCGAGGGACCGTCGCTCGGCCTGTCGATGGGCCTCTACATCAGCGGCACGGCACTGGGCGGCATGGCGGGGAGGGTGATCGCCTCGGTCGCCAGCGACCACTACTCGTGGCGCCTGGCGCTGGGGCTGATGGGCGCAGCCGGCCTGTATGCGGCATGGGAGTTCGCCCGCAGTTTGCCGGAGTCGCGCAATTTCAGGGGCGGCAAGCCTGGCCTGCGGGGGCTGATGGACGGCGCCCGCACACATCTGCGCGACGATGGCATGCCGTGGCTGTTTGGGCTCGGCTTTCTGGTAATGGGCGTGTTCGTGAGCCTGTATAACTACATCGGCTACCGCATGCTGGCCGCGCCATTCAATATGAGCCAGAGCGCGGTGGGGGCGCTGTCGGTGCTGTATCTGATCGGGATGTTCAGTTCCGTGTGGGCGGGCCGGCTGGCCGACCGCATCGGACGGCGCAATGTGCTGTGGATGGTGATGGTGATCATGCTGGCCGGGCTGGTTCTCACCCTGTCCAGCCATCTGGTGCTGATCCTGGCGGGTATGAGCTTGTTCACGTTCGGGTTTTTCGGCACCCATTCGGTGACCAGCAGCTGGGTGGGACGGCGGGCGAGGGCGCCGCAAGCGCTGGCGTCGGCCATGTACCTGTTCTTCTACTATATCGGGTCGAGCGTGATCGGGTCGGTGTCCGGATTGGTGTGGAGTGCCGCCGGATGGAATGGGGTGGTGGGGCTGCTGGCGCTGGCGCTCGGATTGGCTCTGGCGATTGCATTGCGTTTGCGCGGGCTGGCGCCGATTGAGGCGGTCAACTTGAAGGTCGCGTAAGCGCGTCGTTCCCTGCGCGGGATCGACGGTTGGGGTAATTTTTGTGGTACCTCACACGCAATCCGACACGGGG
This sequence comes from Massilia scottii, assembly GCF_030846495.1. Classification (NCBI taxonomy): domain Bacteria; kingdom Pseudomonadati; phylum Pseudomonadota; class Betaproteobacteria; order Burkholderiales; family Oxalobacteraceae; genus Massilia; species Massilia scottii. The sequence goes on from NZ_JAVCWM010000036.1 coordinate 29,439, forward strand.
CATATGGTGATCGACAGCTCCCGCCCCAAAGCGGACCTTTATGCGCGCTCTACTCTGCGCTTTCCAATGGATAAAGTGGAGATATGTCTGCTGGACGGTTTGTTAGCTGAAGGTCACTGAAACCCGTCAATCGATAATTTTCCAACCACACATGTCGGCAAGTATCGCAGCCAACCCAAACAATAATCGAACCATTTTCTGGGGATGACGGCGGTGCTCGATCAAGCTCACCGCTTCCACAAACCGGGCAGGATGCCCCTTTAGCTTCAGCGTAAAGTTCCGAAGCTTTTGCAGTTGCAGGTAAATTCATATCGATCCGGGACGAGCGTTGATTGATAGGTAGCTCTACAGTCGAAAGCTTACCAGATGCCCGCTTTTGGCTGGGTGCTGTCGATTGTACTCGACCGAGGAGGCGTCTAGGAGTCCGGCTGCCGCCGCCCCAAAGCGGCTCTCCAACTTTTCCGGAATCGGACACTCAAAGCCGGGGCTAATGCCTGCCACGGAAGCAGCCGGGGACTACTTGTCCCAAGCATTACCTTCTTCTCCTGTATGGAGATCGATGCGGACGCCAGAATAGTAGCCTTCCGCATATGCGGGCGGTGCGTTAGTGCCGAATCCAGCCTCCTGCCAGCGCTCGTACAGCCACCGCTCCCAGGCAAGCGCCTCAATATCTGCAGCCTCGCGAGTATCCGGAAGAAGCTGCTCCACCTTGACTTGAACCGTCTCAATGTCCGGCAGGCTAAAATCTTCTAGAAGATATTCGAAGCCACCAGGGGCGCCGACGGCGTCCACTTGACAGTTTTCGGCGTCCATGTAATAGACCATGATCGGGAATTCACCCGGGAAGCCAGCCCTCAGCTCGAATGAGATGTGCGACAGCGAGTGGTCGTAAGGCCGCCCTTGAATGTCCCGCAGCCGTTCGATCACGCGCCCGGCGTACGGGGCGAGAACTTCGTCCAACAATTGTCTGAAACGTAAAAAGTCGCTCATTTGCCTTTTCCTAGGGGAAGGCCCCCTCCTGGCCGAGACCGGCGGTTTAAGATTCGCCGTCCGACGAAATTGGCAACGTACGCCGCTCGAGCTCACCGTTCTGGTGCAGGTCTCGAAGGACGGAGTCAATGATCTCTACACTCAGCTCACTTACCACGATCATATGTAATTCTCCCAAATGAACTCTCGCCGTACTTCCATCGACAAGATCGCCCACTCGATTCAGTAGCTCCGGAGTTGCGAAGAACAGCCAACGCTTGCCAGTTGGGAATGCGATGGTGACCTCGACGGAGGTTTGCAACGGGAGTTCCATCAGGTCATCAATGGTGTACTGAAACATAGAATTCTTGAGTTACGTGGAATGACGGCTTCTGGCCGGTCCCTGCCGATTGTACTCGACGGTAGCGGCGCGGCTGTAGATGTGGGCAGGATGCCTTCCCGTTGCGGACGCGCAGACTTCTGCTCAGATGCCCGGTTCGACGAAACCACGTGATAGATGTTTAGTTCGGTGCAAGTGCTCTCGCTACATCCTGGACGAGTTGTAGATATTGGGCCAGATCTTCTCCGGTCGCATCAGGATTCTTAAGCACCATTTCAAGTAACCCAGTTTTCTGGAAATCCCAAATCCGTCGCCAGCAGAATAAGGTCTTTGACCTCCTTCAACCGGCGACGGCACTAACGCATCTGACTGCTTCTGTCAGCTCAAGTCTGAACTACGACAGGTGATTAAATCGCGCCTTTCGCCCTCAGTGCCGCAATCTCTTCCCCGCTACGTCCCAGCAGATCGCGCAGCACTTCATCGGTATGCTGCCCCAGCATCGGCGGCGGCAAATCGGCCTGCGCGGGCGTGAGCGAGAGCTTCATCGGGCTGCGCACCAGCTTCACCTTGCCCGCCGCCGGGTGATCCATCTCGATCGCCACGCCGCGCGCTTTCACCTGCTCGTTCTCGAACACTTCACCGACATCGTTAATCGGCCCGCACGGCACGCCGACCGCTTCGAGCTGCGCAATCCACTCGTCCCGCGTGCGCGTCTTGACCATCTCCGCCAGCAGCGGCACCAGCACGTCGCGGTGCTGCACGCGCAGCGGATTGGTGAGAAAGCGCGGGTCCGCCCCCAAATCGGGCCGTCCGCCCGCTTCCACGAACTTCTGATACTGCCCGTCGTTCCCGGTCGCGACGATGATATGCCCATCGGCGCACGCAAACGTCTGATACGGCACGATGTTGGCATGCGCATTGCCCCAGCGCTTGGGCGCCTTGCCGCTGTTAAGGTAATTGCTGCCCACATTGGCCAGCATGGCCACCTGCGTGTCGAGCAGCGCCATGTCGATGTACTGGCCTTGCCCGGTGCGGTCGCGGTGCGTGAGCGCGGCCAGCACCGCCACCGTGGCGTACATGCCGGTCATCAGATCGGTCAGCGCCACGCCAGCCTTTTGCGGGCCGCCGCCGGGCAGGTCGTCGCGCTCGCCCGTCACCGACATCAGGCCGCCCATGCCCTGGATCAGGAAGTCGTAGCCGGCACGGTGCGCATACGGCCCGTCCTGGCCAAACCCGGTCACCGAGCAGTAGACCAGGTCCGGCTTGATCTCTTTCAGGCTGTCGTAATCGAGGCCGTAGCGTTTCAGCTGGCCGACCTTGTAGTTTTCCAGCACCACGTCGGCCTCGCGCGCGAGGTCGCGGATCAGCGCCTGGCCCTCGGGCGTGGCAATATCGACCGTGACGGAACGCTTGCCGCGGTTCGCGGTCAGGAAGTAGGCCGCCTCGCTGGTGTTGTTGCCGTCGGCGTCGCGCGCGTACGGCGGGCCCCAGGCGCGGGTGTCGTCGCCCACGCCGGGACGTTCGATCTTGATTACATCGGCGCCGAGATCGGCCAGGTTCTGGGAGCACCAGGGACCGGCCAGCACGCGCGACAAATCGAGTACGCGGATGTGGCCGAGCGCCTTGGGCATGCCGGAAAATGCTTGAGTCATTGTGTCTGCCTTGTTGCAAATCAGGCAGCAATTATATCGGCTCAAGCCCCTCTGCGGCCAAGCGTGGAACGCGGCCGGACCGCCCTGGCCATTTTTGGCGGAAAAGTTAAATTGGTCAGACCAATAACTCGAATTGGACTAGCCGATTTTAAAGTTTGCTGGCATACTTACCAAAACCGACCGCAAGACGCCCGCATTTCCCGGGCTCATGCGGGTGCGGGCAGACAAGGCTACCAAAATGACGACACCGGAAAAAACACCGCTCCATATCCGCATGCACGCGGGCGACAATGTCGCCATCGTGGTCAATGACGGCGGCTTGCCGGCGGGGACGGTGTTTCCCGACGGGCTGGTGCTGGTCGACGCCGTGCCGCAGGGTCATAAAGTGGCCCTGACCGACTTCGCCGAAGGCGATGCGGTCATCCGCTACAACGTCACCATCGGTTTCGCCGCGCGCGCGCTGCCGAAAGGAAGCTGGATATCGGAAGCGGTGCTGCGCATGCCGGCCGCGCGCGAACTCGAAGGGCTGCCGATCGCCACCCGTGCCGCACCGGTCATGGCGCCGCTCGAAGGCTATACCTTCCAGGGCTTCAGGAACGCCGACGGCTCGGTCGGCACGCGCAATATCCTGGCCATCACCACCACCGTGCAATGCGTCTCCGGCGTGGTCGAACATGCGGTCAAGCGCATCAAGAGCGAACTGCTGCCGCGCTACCCGAACGTGGACGACGTGGTCGGCCTCGAACATACCTACGGCTGCGGCGTGGCGATCGATGCGCCGGGCGCCGAGATCCCGATCCGCACGCTGCGCAACATCACCCAGAACCCGAACTTCGGCGGCCAGGCGATGGTGGTCAGCCTGGGTTGCGAAAAGCTGCAGCCGGCGCGCCTGTTCCCGAAAGGCTCGATCCCGATCCTCGCCGGCGCCGATCCGGCGCACGTGTGCCTGCAGGACGAGGGCCACGTGGGCTTCCAGTCGATGATCGACTCGATCATGCGCACCGCCGAGGTCCAGCTGACAGTACTTAATCTGCGCCAGCGCGAAACCTGCCCCGCGTCGGACCTGGTGGTGGGCGTGCAGTGCGGCGGCAGCGATGCGTTTTCGGGCGTGACGGCCAATCCGGCGGTGGGCTACGCGACCGACCTGCTGGTGCGCGCCGGCGCCACCGTGATGTTCTCGGAAGTGACGGAAGTGCGCGACGGGATCGACCAGCTGACTTCGCGCGCCGCCAATGCCGACGTGGCCGACGCCATGATCCGCGAAATGGCCTGGTACGACGCATACCTGACGCGCGGCGGCGTCGACCGCAGCGCCAACACCACGCCGGGCAACAAGAAGGGCGGGCTGTCGAACATCGTCGAAAAGGCGATGGGATCGATCGTCAAGTCGGGATCGTCCGCGATCACCGGCGTGCTCTCGCCCGGCGAGAAACTCAAACAGAAAGGGCTGATCTACGCAGCCACCCCCGCCAGTGACTTCATCTGCGGTACATTGCAGCTGGCCGCGGGGATGAATATCCACGTGTTCACCACGGGCCGTGGCACGCCGTACGGCCTGGCCGAATGCCCGGTGATCAAGGTCGCCACGCGCAACGACCTGGCGCGCCGCTGGCACGACCTGATGGACGTGAACGCGGGCCGCATCGCCAGTGGCGAAGCGAGCATCGAAGACGTCGGCTGGGAGTTGTTCAAGCTGATGCTCGATGTCGCCAGCGGCAGCAAGACCTGGGCCGAACACTGGAAGCTGCACAATGCCCTGACCCTTTTCAATCCTGCACCGGTGACCTGATTATGAGCAAACCATTCAAACGTATTCTGCTGACCGGCGCCGCCGGCGGCCTCGGACGCCTGCTGCGCGATCGCATCAAGCCATGGGCTGACATCGTCCGCCTGTCCGACCTGGCCGATGTCGGCCCGGCCGGCGAAGGCGAAGAAGTGGTCCAGTGCGACCTGGCCGACAAAGCCGCCGTGCTGGCGCTGATGGACGGCGTGGACGCGGTACTGCACTTCGGCGGCATGTCGACCGAAGCGCCGTTCGACGCGATCATGCAAGCCAATATTCTCGGCATGGCCAATCTGTACGAAGCGATCCACAAGTGCGGCGTCAAGCGCGTGGTGTTCGCCAGCTCGAACCACACGATGGGCTTCTACAAGACCACCGACCTGGTCGACGCCGACATGCCGCCGCGCCCTGATGGCATGTACGGCGTCAGCAAGGTGTTCGGCGAATCGCTGTCGCGCTACTACTACGACCGCTTCGGCATCGAAACCGTATGCCTGCGCATCGGCTCCTGCTTCCCCGAGCCGGCCGACCCGCGCATGATGATCACCTACCTGAGCGCCGACGACCTGGTCGAAGCGCTGCGCTGTTCGCTGTTTGCCGCGCGCGTGGGCCACACCATCGCCTTCGGCGTGTCGGACAACAAGGCCAAATGGTGGGACGACCGCAAATCGCGCCACCTCGGATTCGTGGCCAAGGACAGCTCGACCCGGTTCGAGCACAAGTTCCCGGACAACGGCAACTACGCGCCGGCCGACGACATCACCATCACCTTCCAGGGTGGCGGGTTTCTTTTGACCGGGCCGCAATATAACTAGCCTGCCGTCGCTGGTTCTGCGTAACGCGCAGCTCTCCGCCGAAATCCTTCCGGGTTTCGGCGGCGCTTTGTCGCGCCTGGACTGGATAGGTGGCGGCACGCCGGTTCCGGTGCTGCGGCCTTACGCCGGCGGCGATGCGGCGCCCCGTCCTAATCAATTGGCGTGCTTTCCGCTGGTGCCGTGGTCGAACCGGATGGCGGGTGGCTTTTCATGCGGCGGCCAGCGTTACGACATCGCGCCGAACCGCGAAGGCGACCCGTTTCCGATTCATGGCGAGGGCTGGCAGCGGCCGTGGACGGTGGCGTTCCAGTCGGCCAGCCAGGTGCTGCTGATGCTGGAGCGCCGCGATGGCGTGCCATTCTCGTATCGTGCCTCGCTCGAATACGCCTTGCGCGGCAATGCGCTGGTGGTGACCTTGGAGGTGACCAATACCGGTGCGCTGGCGCTGCCGTTCGGTCTGGGTTTGCATCCGTGGATGCCGCGCAGTCCTGGCACGACCTTGCAGGCGGCGGCGCGCAGCGTGTGGATGGCCGGTGCGGACAAGCTGCCTTCGCATGCGGAAGCGATTCCGCAGGCGTGGTCGTTCGACCGTGCGCGCGCGCTACCCGTCGGGGTGATCGACAATGTGTTCGAGGGCTGGGACGGGCAGGCGCGCATTCACTGGCCCGAGAGTGGCTTGAACCTGACGATCGCCGCTGACAGCGGGTATTACATCGTGTATGCGCCGGCTGGTGGGGATTTTTTCTGCTTCGAGCCGGTGGACCACCTGATCAACGCGCATAACATGGCCGGTGGGCCGGCGAGGCATGGCTTGACGATGCTGGCACCGGGGCAAAGGCTGCGGCGGATGTTCAGTTTTGCGGTGACTTAACCCGCCGCGATTTGCGCAACACCGCGCTCGATGGTTTGCACCACGCGCGACGTCGGCTTCAACGCCAGCTCGATTACCTGCAACGCCAGCTGCGGCTGCGCCTCTCCGCACATAAAGATATCGGCCGCCGCGAACCCGTACTCCGGCCACGTATGAATCGACATATGCGACTCGGCCAGCAGCAACACGCCGGTCACCCCCATCGCTTCGCCGAAACTATGAAAATGGCTATGCAAGATGCGCGCACCTGCCGCCTCGGCACCGGCGCGCAGCAGCGCGTCGATCTCCGCGCTCACCGTCAGCAGGCGCGCATCGACCCCATAAAAATCGGCCAGCAGATGCACCCCGGCCGGACGATGCGCGCCCATGCTCACTTATGACCTCCGCCCGAGCTGCCGCCATAGCTGCCGCTGCCGGAACTCCAGCTGCTGCCGCCGCTGCTTCGGCCGCCCCAGTTGGAGGAGGAATCGAACATATTGCCCCAGCTGACGAAGGTCGCAAAAAGCGTCACGCAGATTGCGCCGATAAATTTTTTGGTATTCATTATTTGTCGCCGTCGTCGAACGTCATGCCGCAGATGAAGATCATGGCGACAAACAGGGTGAACGCGGTCTCCCCGAAGTTAAATATCAGCGGAATAAAATTCAATCCCAGCAGCCACCAGAAGAATTTTTGCAGAGTGCCCGATACCTTCGGCGCAATCTCGGAATCGGTCAACCCCTCGACCGTCTTCGGCGCCACCCCGAACCAGGTCTTGATCTGGTCGGATGCGAGCCGGGTCGAGCGCGACCAGGTCATTTCTTCGCGCGTCGTTTCAGCCGCCAGCGTTCCGGAGGTGTTTTCGTACTCGGTGACGAACACCTGGTCGCCCACGCTCACGCGCCAGTTGAACGCACCCGCCGCCGCCACCACCGTCGCCAGGTAGCTGTCGCTCTTTCCATAATCCAGATTGTCGGCCCGGGCCACGTCGCCGGCAGCCGGATTCCACACCGGCCAGCGGTGCATCACCTGGGCCTGGAACCAGCCGGCGTTGGTTTCGACGAGCCAGAAAAATCCGCGGCGCGCGGAAAACAGCAGGTATTCGGTCCATTTGCTGGCCCCAGCGCCGCTGGTCGTGCGCACCATGGCGCCGATGACGGTGTGCTGGCTGCCCCGGATGTTGGCGGTGGCGCCCAGTTCGATGGTGGTGTGCATGGCCGCCATCTTGGTGCCCGCCGCCAGCACGCTCGCCTGCGGGCCGGAGGCGTCCAGCTGCGCCTTGCAGGAAGGGCAGATCAGGGTCGCGGTAATGCCGGGCAGGTACTTGATCGCGCTGCCGCACGACGGGCAGTCGAGCGCATCGACCTTGCCGCGAAAGCGGCCCGCGCCGGCCTTGACCTGGTCGTCGTCGCGCAGCAGCTGGCAGCGCATCTCGTCGAGCGTGACGGCCACGCCGGAGTACATCAGCGGCACTTCGCCGTCGGTGTAGTCGAGCGTCACGAAGGCCGCGTCATTGCGCAAATCCGCGACGCGGATGCGCCAGCCTTCGCCTACGCGGAACGGCAACTCGCCCTGGCCGGCGATGCACTCGGCGGTGCGAATCTCGGCCGGCAGAAAGTTCTCGCCGTTGATGCGCACCGGCTGCGCGATCCTGAGAGTCTCAAAAGCGGGCAGCGCCTCCTGGACCTTGCGCTCGCCGGTCATGGTGAACTGGCCGGACGAGTCGCCCAGCCAGCCGTTGCCGCCGTCGCCGTACAGCACATACCATTCGTTCCACATGCCCTGCGCGTAGCGCAGCTGGATGCGCCCGACTACCGTGAAATTGCGTCCACCGAGCATGCCGCAGGTGCCGATCTGGATCGGTGAATAATCTTCCAGCACCGACGACATGGTGCCCAGGTTCTTGACCGATTCGGCATCCTTGAGCAGCGTGGCGCGACAAAACTCGCACACCGCCATGACGGCGGCGTGCGATCTGAAACGGACTTCGGCGCCGCAGCTTGGGCAGGAGACAATGTGCATGTGCCGCGGCTTAGCCGATCAGTTTTTTGAGCAGCTCCGTCTTGGTGCTGTTGTAATCGTCTTCCGAAATCAAGCCCTTGTCGAGCAATCCCTTGAGTTTGAGCAGGCGCTCCTCGATCGGATCGAGTTCCGGCACGGCCGGCTGCAAGGGCGCGGTCGGCGCCGGCGGCACCTGCGGGATCATCGAGCCGCTCATGCCCTGTGCCATGGCGTGGCCCAGCATCGCGCCGGCCCCCAGGCCCGCGCCGATGCCGGCCAGGCCGCCTTCGTTCTGGGCCGCCAGCGGGATGCTGCTGGCAACCTGGAACTGGGTGAAGCCGCTCATCTTCTCACCCGACAGGCCGCCCTTCATGCCGGCCGAAATGCGCTCGTCGAGCGCGGCCTGCAGTTCTTCCGGCAGGCTGACGCTGGCGACGTTGAATTCATCGAGCCCCACGCCGTAGCGTGCAAAGGCGGCGTACAGGTCGCCCTTGACCTGCTGCGCCATCAGCGCCTGGTTGGCGGCCATGTCGAGAAAAGCGACTTTGGCGGTGCCGAGCGAGGTGGCCATGGTGGCCAGCAGGATGCCGCGCAGCTGGTCTTCGACGTCGTCGCGGGTGTAGACGTCGCGCGTGCCGCTGATTTCGGTGAAGAAGAGGCGCGGGTCGGCAACGCGGTACGAGTACATGCCGAAGGCGCGCACGCGGATCATGTCGAAGTCGGCGTCGCGGATCGTGATCGGCTGCGGCGTGCCCCATTTGCGGCCGGTCTGCACGCGCGTGCTGAAGAAGTACACGTCCGACTTGAACGGCGAATCGAAGAACTTGTCCCAGTTTTTCAGGTTGGTCAGCACCGGCAGGGTGTTGGTGGTGAGCTTGTGGGTGCCGGGACCGAAGACGTCGGCGATCTTGCCTTCGTTGACGAACAGCGCCATCTGCGACTCGCGCACATTGAGAATGGCGCCGTTCTGGATTTCGAAGTCCTGCATCGGAAAGCGCCACGCCAGCACGCCGTCGTTCTCTTCGTTCCATTGCAGGACGTCGATAAACTGCTTCTTGATGAATGAGCCAAGGGACATGTCGTTCTCCGGTAGGAATGCGTTCAATGAGGGCGGGTCAGGACAGGGCGCCGGCGTTGACCAGGCCGATCGACACCGAAATGGCGCCCAGCAGGCCGCCGAAGGCGGAGTTGTCGGCCTCGATCTGGTCCTTCGACATTTTCAGCAGGCGCGTGGCGATGTTAAACGCCAATACCTGGACCAGCATCGCGCCAGCCGCCCATTCGAGGAACTGGTAGTAGTCGCGGGTATGCAGCAGGGCCGAGGTGATCGTCAGCGCAAAGCCGATCAGCGCGCCGCCCAGCGATAATGCAGCCGCGTGGTTGCCGCCGCGGATCAGCGCCACTTCATTGAAAGGGGTCAGGCGCGTATAAATGACAAAAAACGCCATTACCATGGCAACCGCTGTTGCAAGGTGGAGCAGATAGTTTAGGATGGCGGGCACGAGATTTCCCCATGAAGATGGTCAGGATGGCGGCGAACGACGATCTTAGAACAAAAGATACTACATGACCAAACGAATTTTGATACTTTCCGTCTTCGTGGTGGCCTCCTGCGGGCTGGCCTACGAACTCATTGCCGGCGCTTTGTCCAGCTATCTGCTGGGCGATTCGATCCTCCAGTTCTCCACCATCATCGGCTGCTACCTGTTCGCCATGGGGGTCGGCGCGCACTTCTCGAAGTACGTCGCCGAAGAGGATGTGCTGTCGCGTTTCATCGACATCGAGCTGGCCGTGGGCCTGATCGGCGGGGTCTCGGCGGCGCTGCTGTTCATGACGTTTTCGTGGATGACGGCGCCGTTTCGCACCCTGTTGTACGTGCTGGTGTTCATGATCGGCGCGCTGGTGGGCATGGAAGTGCCGCTCGTGATGCGCGCGCTGAACGCGCGCGACACCGCTTTCAATGATTTGGTGAGCCGCGTGCTGACCTTCGATTATCTTGGCGCGCTGGCCGTGTCGCTGCTGTTCCCGCTGGTGCTGGCACCTTACGTGGGGCTGGTGCGCACCGGCTTTTTGTTCGGGATGCTCAACGTCGGCGTGGGTTTCTGGACCATCTATGTGTTCCGCGCCGAACTGACCAACATCGGCGGGCGCGTGCTGCGCGCCACGCTCGTCATGGTCGCGCTGGTGACGGGTTTCTCCCTGTCGGACCGCATGGTGCAGTGGGGCGAACATGGCCTGTTCGGCGACGAAATCGTGTACTCCACCACCACCCCGTACCAGCGCCTGGTGATCACGCGCTGGAAGGACGACCTGCGCCTGTACATCAACGGCAACCTGCAGTTTTCCTCGCGCGACGAGTACCGCTACCACGAAGCGCTGGTGCATCCGGCGCTGCAAGCCTTGCCGTGGGCGCGCAGCGTGCTGGTACTGGGCGGCGGCGACGGCCTGGCGCTGCGCGAAGTGCTGCGTTACCCGAACATCAAACAGGTTACCGTGGTCGACCTGGACCCTGCCATGACGCAGGCGTTCACCACCCGTCCGGAGCTGGTCAAGCTCAATGGCGGGTCGTTCTCGGACCCGCGCGTGAAAGTGGTCAACGCCGACGCCGCGATCTGGCTGCAGAACACGCGCGAGATGTTCGACGCGGCCATCATCGACTTTCCCGATCCGTCCAGCTTCGCGCTCGGCAAACTGTACTCGGTACCGTTTTACGGCATGGTGAAAAAGCACGTGGCGGCCAAGGGGCTGGTGGTGGTGCAATCGACGTCGCCATTCTTTGCTCCGCACGCCTACTGGACCATCGAGGCGACCTTGCGCGAGGTCGGCATGCGTACCTATCCCTTCCATGCGTACGTGCCGTCGTTCGGCGAGTGGGGCTTCATCATGGCGTCGCCCGAGCAGGAGTATGTGCCGCCCACCAGCTACCGGCTGCCGATGCGCTACCTGAACGAAGCGACTACGCGCGAAATGTTCGCCTTCCCGCCCGACATGCAGCGCCTGGAGATGCCGCCGAACCGGCTCAATACGCAGTCGCTGGTGCACGAGTTCGAGCAGGACTGGCGCAGGGTGATCCGCTGATGGACCGGCGCTCGTTCCTGGCATTGGCCGGCGGGGTGGGGGCGGCGGCGGTGAGCGCGGCCGGCTTCCAGCGCTGGCTCGAGATCACGCCCACCGTGCATTATCCGGGCCGCACCGAGGGCCACTTTTTGCGCGAGCGCGGCAAGCTGCCGGCGCCGGGCGAAGTGATCGACACCGACATCATGATCCTCGGCTCCGGCATCGCCGGCCTCACGGCGGCGTGGAAGCTGGAGCGTGAAGGACAGCGCAATGTGCTGATGATCGACGGTCCGCAGCCGTTCGGGAACGCCGCCGGCGGCCATTTCGGCGAGCTGGCCTATCCGACCGGCGGCCACTATCTGCCGCTGCCGTCGCCGGAGTCGGTGCATGTGCGCGAAATCCTGTTCGACCTTGGCATCATCGAGCGCGATCCGTACGGTGAAAAACCCTACTACGACGAGCGTTACGTCCTGCACGGCCCCGAAGAGCGGCTGCTGTTCAACGGCCAATGGCAGGAAGGCTTCATTCCGACCGACGGCGTATCGGCGCAGGAGCTGGCCGAGCATAAGCGCTTTTTCGCGGAGGTCGAACGCCTGCGCAAGCTGCGCGGGGCCGACGGGAAGCGTGCGTTCGTCTTCCCTACCGTGACCTCGTCGCTCGACCCGGTGTTCGATGCGCTCGACCGCATCACGCTCAAGGACTGGCTGGACCAGCAGGGCTACCGCTCGTCCACCCTGCACTGGTATCTGAACTACTGCTGCCGCGACGATTACGGCACCCGCTACGACAAGGTCTCGGCCTGGGCCGGGCTGCATTACTACTGCAGCCGCTGGGGACAGGCGGCCAACGCCGGCAACGGCGCCTGGCTGACCTGGCCGGGCGGGATGCAGGTGGTGGCCGATAAACTGGCCGCGGCGTCAGGCGTGCGGCGCCGGGCCGGCACCGCGGTCTCGCTCAAGCGCACGGAGTCCGGCGTGGAAGCGCTGTGCTTTACATTGGAGGGCGGCGTGGCGCGCAGTTACCTGGTGCGCTCGCGCAAGGCGGTGTGCGCGATGCCGCTGTACGTGGCCGCCCGCGTGGTCGAGGATATGGCCGCCTACGGCTTCGATGCGAAGCGCCACACGCCGTCATACGCGCCGTGGATGGTGGCCAATTTCCTCATGAAGGACTTCCCGCGCGAGCTGCCGCACGCGCCGCTGGCGTGGGATAACGTGGTGTACCAGGAGCCGGGGCTGGGCTATGTGGTCTCGACCCACCAGGATATCCGCGTGGCGCCGCCGGCCAAGACCGTGTTCAGCGCCTACGTGGCGCTGTCGGACCGCACGCCCGACGCGGCGCGCAAGTGGATGATGACGGCCAGCGGCGACGAGCTGGTGGCGCTGGCCAGCGCCGACCTGAAAAGCGCCTACGGCTGGAAGTTCGCGGCCTGCGTGGAGCGGGTCGACATTACCCTGCGCGGCCACGCGATGGCGGTGCCGCTGCCGGGCTTTCGCAGCAATGCGGGCCTGAAGGCCTTGCGCGAAGCCGACGGGCCGATCGTGTTCGCGCACGCCGACCTGTCGGGCTTTTCGGTGTTCGAGGAAGCGGCGTGGTGGGGCGTGCAGGCCGCGCTCAAGGTGCTCAGGTAATTTACTGGTAGGTGGCGACGATGCGCTGCCAGGCCGGATCGTCCTTGAGTTTTTTGAGCACCGGCGCGATTTTGCGGAAGGCGGCGGCGTGGCTGTGCGGCGCCAGCATGCGCCGCTCGGTGGGCGGGCTGGCCAGGGTGGCCAGATGCAGTTTGGACGCCATGCCGTGCGCGCGCATGAAGTAGCGCGCCATCGATTCGGCCACGATCACGCAATCGAGGCGCCCCAGCAGCACCTTTTCCAGGTTTTTCTCGTCGCTCGGGCCTTCGCTGCGCAGCATGCGCGCGCTGGCCAGCCAGGCGTCGATACCGGGATAGACGTAGCCGAGGGTGACGCCGACCGAGGCGCCGACCAGGCCCGCCGGTGCGTCCGGGCTGACCGGTTTTACCGCCAGCGACACCAGCGCGTAACGGTCGGAGGCGAACGGCGCCGACCACAGATACTTTTTCTGCTCCACGTCGTCGAACCATTCGGGCATCATGCCGATGACCATGCCGTCGATGCTGCCGTCTTCGAGCTTGACCTGGAGGCGCTTGCGCGGCATGAACTGCAGCTTGAAAGTGAGCTTGCCCAGCTTGCGCTGGTTCAGGTAGCCGATCAGGTCCGGGTACATGCCGCGCCCGTCACCGAGCATCAGCGGCGCGAAATTGGCGCTGGTGTAGACGGTGACCACTTCGGCAGCGGCGGGTTGTGCTGCCAGCAGCGCGCACAGGACCGACAGGCGCAGGACCAGGTTTTTCATGAAGTGATTATCGCATCCCGTTTCATTGATGAGTACGGATTTCGGCGTCGAGCGTTGCCAGGAACAGGTCGCGTTCACTGTCGACGATGCGGTCGACCCGTTCTTCGTCCATGCCGAGCGTTTCGAGCACGAAGGCGGACAGCTGCAGGCTGGCCTCCAGCGTTTCGGGCACCACGATGGTGGCGCCGGCGCGTTTCAGGGCGCGCGCATGCTGTTCGTCGCGCGAGCGCACCAGCAGCGGCACGTGGGGAAATTCGCGCCGGATGCCGCGCACCGCGTGCAGGGCCGACGCGGGATGGTCCATCGTCAGCACGATCGCCGGCGCCTCGCCCGCATTCACGTGGCGCAGCAGCTCGGCGCGCGCGGCATTGCCGAAGTAGACCGGCAAGCCTTCGCCATGCATTTTGGTGGCCAGGCGCGCGTCGTTCTCGAAGGCGATGTAGGCGATGCCTTCGGCCGTGAGCAGCTTGGCCAGTTGCTGGCCCACGCGCCCGAAGCCGGCGATGATGATGTGGCCGCGCGCGGCGCTCAGCGCGGCCTGGTCGGGCGTGGCGGTCTGGCCGTCGTCGCGCGGCTCCCAGCGCGTGCCGATCTCGCGCCCCAGGCGCGCCAGCATGGGTGTGATGAACAGGGACAGGCCCACGGCCAGCATCACGCGCGCGCCGAGGTCGGCGTCGACCAGTTTGCTGGCGGTGGCGTAGCCGATCACGATGAAGGCGAATTCGCCGCCCTGGCCGAGCAGCAGGCCGCCTTCGACCGCGCGCCCCCAGCTGAGCCCACCGATGCGGAACAGCACGGCGATGACGAAGGCCTTGATGGCGATCAGCCCCAATACGGCGCCGGCCAGCCACAGCGGCGCGTCGATGATCTGGCGCGCGTCCATGCCCATGCCGACCGTCATGAAGAACAAGCCCATCAGCAAGCCCTTGAAGGGCTCGACCATGAGTTCGACCTCATGCTTGAATTCGGTTTCGGCCAGCAGCAGGCCGGCGATCAGGGCGCCGAGCGCCATCGACAGGCCCGCCGCCGCGCTCAGGCCGGCGATGCCCAGGGTCGTGAGCAGCACCAGCGCCATGAACACGTCGGGCTGGCGGTGGCGCGTGAAGATGCGAAACAGGGGATGGACGAGGCGCCCGCCGACCAGGTAGATCAGCGCGATGGCGGCCGCCGCCTTGACCATGGTGATGGCCACCAGCGAGACGATGCCGTCGCTTTCGCCCTTGGCCATGACGCCGATCAGGATCAGCAGCGGCACCACCGCCAGGTCCTGCAGCATGAGGATGGAAAAACCGGCCTGGCCGAGCGGGGTGTCGGTGCTGTGCTGTTCGTTCATCAGCTGGATGACCACGGCGGTGGACGAGAGCGAGAGCACGATGCCGAGGATGACGGCGCTTTCCGCGCGGTAGCCCAGCAGGTAGATGACGGCGCCGAGGAGGGCCGCGCTGATGCAGACCTGGGCCGTGCCGGCGCCGAACACCCAGCGCCGCAGCGCCCACAGGCGGGCGGCCGACAGTTCCAGTCCGATCATGAACATCAGGAACATGACGCCCAGTTCGGCCAGCGCGACCACGCCTTCGGCGCGCGGGAAGGTGAGATAGGCCAGCCACGGATGGGTGTCCGCGAACAGGCCCAGGCCGAACGGGCCGAGCAGGGCGCCCACGGCCAGGAAACCGAGCACCTGGTTGATGCGCAGGCGCTGCAGGGTCGGAATCAGGATGCCCGCAAGCGAGAGGAACAGGAGGATTTCCCTCAGGAAGGGGAAGGCGTGTTGCTCTTGCACGGGGTGGGGCCTGTCGGGTTGTTGATCGCTCTTGCCATTCTATAACAGTGGGGTGGGGTGGCGGGGACTGGTGGTGCTGCTGGACAGTATGTTTGATGTTAATGACTGAGCTGGAAACCTGGGCACCCGCCTGCGCGGGTGCGACGGGGCTGGGGGCTGGCGGGGCTGACGACGCTAGCGGGGCTGGCGGGGCTGATAAGGCTGGCGGGGTTGGGGCGGATTGAAACAGCGAGCTGAGCGGCATTGAGACCGTGAGGGTCTGGCTGGCGATGCGCTTCGCTTGCGGCGGCGCAAACGGCATGCTGTATCCGTGGGGCAATATGACTGACCTGCCGCCTCATCGGAGTTCCAGCATGAAGCCCTCGTTTTTCAGCGTGCGCGAGAACTATCCCACCCGCGCGAGCGTCGACCGCACTGCCCTGTACAAGGCGATCGGCTGGGATGCCCTGGTCGGCGTGACTGCCTATCAGAATACCTGCGCCACCCGGGTCAGCCTGGCCCTGGTGCGCTCCGGCATGCGCATTCCCGGCCGGCTGGCCATCCTCAAAGGGGAGCACAAGGGCAGCCTCATCGAGCCCGGCCACGCCCGCCTGTCGATCCTGTTGCAACGCCGCAATCTGCTCGGCCTGCCGGAAGTTCACCGCGGCGGGCAGGCGCGCCAGGCCATCGGCAGGCGCAGCGGCATCGTGTCGTTCTGGCGCATCCAGGATGGCAGCGGGCCCGACGAAGGACATATCGATATCGTCTTCCCCGACCCGCACACGGCCGACGGCCCGGCCTGCGGAAGCCAGTGCTACTGGCAAGCGGGCGAAGTGTGGTTCTGGCCGCTCATTTAAGATGGTCAGCTGGCTTGCTGGCGCCTCCCGGCGTTGGCTTGCTGGCGCGTGTCGGTGCAATGGATCGCCTGTTCCAGCTCCACGCTCTCGCCGCGCATCTGCAAAAAGCGTCCGATCGCATTGTCCAGGCCCGGCAGCAGGATGCCGCGCTCGGTGTGCAGCGCGCTGTAGGCCGGGCGCGCGGCGATGTAGCGGCAGTCGGCGCTCGATTGTGCTTCGAGCCGGCTGGCGTCCACCCCGGCCTGTCCCGCCGCCATGCTCGCCAGTTCCACCCAGGTAAGCGGATGGCCGTTGGTCAGGTGCCATACCCCGCGTTCCTTGTCGATGGCAAGATCGAGGCAGGTGTTGACCAGGTCGGGCACGTAGGTTGGCGTGACCGTGATGTCGCTGGCGGCGGCGAACGGCGCGCCGCTTTCGAGGCTGGCCAGCGCCTGGGTGACGAAGTTGTAGCTGTCCCAGGGGCCGAAGAAGGAACTGGTGCGCACCACCAGCGCACCCGGGTGCCGGTCGAGCACGGTGAGCTCGGCGGCCGCCTTGCTTTTGCCGTAGATGTTGATCGGGGCCACGGGGTCGCTTTCCACATAGGGACACTGCCGCCTCCCGTCGAATACCAGGTCGCTGGAGAAGGTGGTCAGGTGCACCTGGTGGCGCGCGCAGGCGGCGGCCAGGACCGCTGGACCGGCGACGTTTTCGCGAAAGCAGCGTTCCACATCGTTTTCGGCCTCGTCCACCCGCACGTAGCCGCTGGCGTTGATGACGGCCCAGGGCTGGTAGCGCTGCATGGCTTGCTCCACCGAAACAGGGTCGGCAATGTCCATGTCCTGGCGGCTGAGCAGGCGATAGGCCAGGTTGCGGTGCTCGCAGATGCGGGCGAAGGCGCGCCCCAGCGTGCCGGTGGCGCCGGTGATCAGGATGGGCGCCGAGGCCGTGCCGACCAGGCTGTGGCCGTCGGCCGTGATGGAAGTGAGCGCTTCGGGCGTGGAGATTGGCGGGCACAGGCAGCGCCCGGCGCGGCGCCACCAGCCCTGGCCGCGCAGCACGGGGTGCGAGGGCGCGCGGCCGCTGCCCAGTTCGCGCATCATGGCCGCCAGCGCGGTGGGGCGCGGAAGCGGCGAGCGCACGTCGAACGGACCCGGCTCGTAGTAGCCGCGGCATTGCGTGACCAGGCTGTTCCAGTCGAACGAGCCGAGCAGCGCCCAGACAGTGACGGCGCGCAGGTCGATGCCGTTGCGCCGGGCTTGCTGCCCCGCTTCCCACACTTCGAGCAGCCAGCGCAACTGGTCTTCGCGGTTGGCGTCGATATGCGCTTCGGTGACCGCCAGCGGGATGCGGTAGCGGTCCCAGATTTCTTGCAGCAACGGCCCGATGCCGGGCGTGGGCGTGGCCAGGGCGCGCGCGGTTTCGATATCGGCGCAGGGCACGCCGTTGGCATGGCCGCGAAAGTGCGCCGGGTAGCGCTCGGCCCGGTGGTCGAGCCAGCGTTCGCTGGTCACGTAGTAATTGACGCCGATGAGGTCGGGCGGACAGGGATTGTCGCGGAACCAGAGCAGTTCGGCCGGCTGGGCCCCGTGGCCCGTCATGTAGCCCCACAGCGGATGCTCCGGCCCGACTTTGCCGCAAAGTAAGTCCCAGGCCAGCCAGCGCCGTTCGTTGTAGAACGCGGCGCAGCGGGCCATGTCGGGCGTGCCGTAGGTTTTGCCAAGGTCGTCCGTCTGGACCAGGCGCGCGCGCGGATTGACGCGCCGGATGGCGCGCATGGCCAGCACGGTTGCGCGGCACTGGATCAGCAGCGCCTGCAGGAAGGTGCGGTCGTCGCGCCCATGCGGATACCAGAGGCCGTACAAGCCGCTGAAGCGCGCGGTGGTCAGCGGCTCGTTGACGGGCGTGTAGGCGTCGATCCAGGGGTAGCGCGCGGCCACGGCGCCGGCGTATTCCGCCAGCCGCGTGGCGAAAGCGGGGTCGGTCAGGCAGGTGTCGCGCGGGCCGCTGCCGTGGTGTACCAGCCCGGCAATGGGACTGATGCCGGCTTCGCGCAAGGCGCTCAGGCGTTCGTCGGCCCAGGACCAGTCGGCGCTGGCCAGGCCGCCCGGTGCCACGCGCTCCCACAGCAGCGGGTAGCGGATGGTGCTGATTCCCAGGGAACTGAAGCGTGCGACATCGTCGGCGCGGCCGTGATGGCCATTTCTTTCTATCTGGCTGAAGTAATTGTCTCCCACGCGATTGACCGTACATTCGAGCCCGCCCCACAGGGCAAGCGGCTGGTGTGCTGCGTCGCTGTCGATTGATGGCATAAGTTCACTCGTAATATTTAAGCAATTTTAGAAATTAGATACCGGGCAGCGCC
Organism: Massilia scottii; assembly: GCF_030846495.1. Lineage (NCBI taxonomy): Bacteria > Pseudomonadati > Pseudomonadota > Betaproteobacteria > Burkholderiales > Oxalobacteraceae > Massilia > Massilia scottii. The sequence goes on from NZ_JAVCWM010000036.1 coordinate 48,236, forward strand.
GAAAAGTTCAGTTTGTCTTTCGGTTTGCGCAAGTCGATGGCAAAAAACAACGAGAAATTGCTAGCAAAGAGGAAATTTTTGTTAGCTGAGTACAAAGATGATATGGATCAATGATATGATCCGCTATCAATTACGTAACAATACTTTCGTTTTAGTAATCACTATTAGGATTTAAATGAAATCATCAGTACTCCTGAGCGGCTTGTTTGCCGCCGCCCTGTTCGCCAGTGGCGCAGCACGCGCCGACCTCGTGGTCAACGGCAGCTTTGAAGTCAACAAAACCGCAAGTTCGTGGCAGCATTTCAATGCCGTGACCGGCTGGAATTCCAGCAACGGCATTTTTGAAATTCAAAAGGGCGCCAAGCAGGGCGGCGCCGCCGGTTTCAATCCGTACGCAGCCAGTGGCCGCCAGTACCTGGAACTGAACAGCACCGGCCTGAGCTCGGTATGGCAGATGATCGACACCTCGGTTGCCGGCACCTACTCGGTCTCGTTCGCGTACTCGGGCCGTCCGGACACCGCCGGTCACGCCAACAGCGCGATGAATGTGTACTGGGGCGACACCAAGCTGAACGATTCGCTGCTGATGGGCGGCACCAGCGGCCAGTGGAGCCTGTTCAGCATCACCGACCTGGTCGCCACCAGCCCGCTGACCAAGCTGCGTTTTGAATCGGTCGGCCCGACGTCGTCGCCAACCTACGGTTCCTACCTCGATGCCGTGTCGGTCGACGTGACCCCGGTTCCGGAGCCGGAAACCTACGCCCTGTTCCTGCTGGGCCTGGCAGTCGTCGGCGCTACCGTTCGCCGCAACAAAAAAGCCTGAGTTCCCTCGCTGCGCCGGTCCTGCATCGGCGTTGTCGTTGTTGGTGCTGTATGATGGACGCCAATGAAAAAAACGCCACCGGGTTAATTGCCCGGCGGCGTTTTTTTTCGTCTGGCGGCGCGACCGCGGTCCCGCCGGCGCGGATCAGTCCTTCAGGTCGGCCGGCACTTTGCCGCCGTTGGCCGCCAGCTTGTTCATGACCTGGCGGTGCAGCCAGATATTCATCGACGCCGAATCGCTGGTGTCGCCCGTGTAATCGAGCTCGTTCGCCAGTTCCTTGCGCGACTGCAGGCTGCTGTCCAGGTTCAGCAGCTTGAGCAGGTCGACGATCGAGGTGCGCCAGTTCAGGGTCTGGCTTTGCGGCATGCCGCTGAGGATGGCTTCGACGTCAACCTGCTCCATCGGCGCTGCCGGCGGCGGGGCCGATGCCTGGGTTGGCGCGCCCGGCGCTGCGCCGGTCGACTGCATCGATGCCGGTGGCGCGGCCGCAGGCGAGGTCGGCTGCACGGCTGGGTGCGACGAAGGGAAGATTTTGCGGAAGATATTGGTGAGAATGCCCATGAGTGACCTTTTGGTTGTTGGTGAATGGTTGAATACGAAAATTGCTTAGTGGCGCATGCCTTCAGCCACGCGGCCGAGCACGATGGCCAGCGCCGCCCCGCCGATGGTCTTGACCAGGGTCGGGTGCTCGGCGTAAAAGTCGCCCATGCGGTCGACGATGCCCGGATTGTTGCGTTCGGCGTCTTCCGCGATTTGCTGGACTTGCTCCGGCGTGAGCTGGGCAGCCTGTTCAGGCGTAATCGCGGCCGGCGTATCTCCGCCGCGGAACAGGTTGCCGAGAGTGCCGCCCGCGATCGAGCTGAGCAGGCCGGGGCCCACGTTGCTGATCAGCTGGTTGAGCATGCCGGCACGCTGGTTGGCGTCGCTATGGCCGAACAGCTGGCCGATCATCTGCGGGAATGGCGGGGTCTGGTCGGATCGCAATGCTTCCGACACGCCCTGGGCCACCGTGCCACGCGGCGCGTTCTGCGCCACCTGGTCGAAGTCCTCGAATGCGCGCGCGCCGTTGCTGTTGGCTGCGCCACCCAGGTATTGCTGTAGTAGATTGCCTAAATCGAAAGCCATACACCCTCCACTTGGATTGGAAAAGCATCGCTGCGCTGGTTTGCGCGAGGCCGATGCCGGAGCTTAGGCTGCTGCGGGCGCGCCATCTGTACGGCAGCGCACCGTGATGCGCTTTAAGCTGCCAATCGAGCAATATTCCTCGATTCACTGGAAATGGTTGCGCGGCAATCCGGCGCGCTCTAAGCTGGCGGCTTTTACTGACGGCCATCCTGATGCCTTACCTGTCGATTCTGATGTTTGCCGCCGTGTTCGCGGGCGCCGTGCTCGCCTGGGATATGCCGCTGGCGGTGGGTGTGTTGTACCTGGCGGCAAGCTGCGCCTGCTTTGCTCTCTACGCTATTGACAAGGCGGCGGCGCGCGCCGGCGGCTACCGCACGCCCGAACGCACCTTGCTGTTGCTCGGCCTGGGCTGCGGCTGGCCGGGCGCCGTGCTGGCGCAGCAGTGGCTGCGGCACAAGTCGTCGAAGGGGTCGTTTCAACTTGCCTTCTGGGTCACCGTGGCCTGCAATCTCGCTGCCTTCGTGTATCTCAGTTCGCCGCTGTCGTTCCTGCGCACGCCATAACCAGCGCAGCATGGTGTCGATCAGGCTCCGGTGCAGGCCCGCCGGCGTGCGAAGTCGCGTCGTCCGCCTGACGCGGCTTCAGAACGGGATGACGCGCGCCGCCAAGCGTTGCGTACCATGCTGCTCGACGTGGCGAATCAGGTCTTTGGCGGCCTGCGGCTGCGCGTCCGGCGTGCCGCTGCCGAATGGGGGAGCAGGGTAGTATTCGATGCCGAGCTGAATGGTGCGGGCCAGTGTCTCGCCGCCCAGCAGTGATGCGAGGAACAGGCCGGCATCGATACTGGCCGACACGCCCGCGCCGGTGATCAGCTTGCCATCGCGCTGATAGCGTTCGGTGCCGACCAGCGCGCCGTAAGCGGCGACGCGCTCGCGCGCGAACCAGTTGGTCGTGACTTTCTTGCCCTTGAGCAGACCGGCGGCGCCCAGGATTTCGGCCCCGTTGCAGATGCTGACCGTCCACGCCGTTGTCGCATGCAGACGGCGCACGCACGCCATCAGCGCGGCGTTGCCGAGCGCGCCAGCGACGCCGGGGCCGCCCGGCACGTACAGGATATCGGTCGTGTCGAGTTGATCGAAGGTCCTGTAGGCGGCCATGCCGAGGCGGCCGGTATCGCTGGCGACCAGTCCCACGCGGCCGGAGACGAACTCGACCTCCATGCCGGGAATATTCGCCAGCACTTCATAGCCGCCTACGACATCCAGCGCGGTAAAGCCATCGAACAACACAATCGACAATCGCATGATTTTCTCTCTGAAGTGATGCGCCATTGTCGGCGTGCCCACGGCGCCGGTGAAGAGGCGATATCGCCCTTTTTAATGGCATACTCGCCATATGAAGACGAAACGCATCGCCATCCTGGCGTACTCCGGCTGCATGGGCATGGAAGTGTTCGGCCTGTGCGATACCTTGCTGCTGGCAAATCGGGTCGCCGTGGCGATCGACGGCGCCGGCCCGCCCTTGTTCGAGGTAACCGTCACCAGTCTCGGCGGGGGCAATGTGACGGCGGCTGGCGGCATTCCGATTGGCACGCGCAAACCGGGCGCGCGGCCGGATTTGCTGGTTGTGCCGGGCATGGCACTGTCCGACCGTCATGCCTGCACAGCGCCGATGAGCGCGCTCGCGCCCGAGGTCGCGTATCTGGCCAAGGCGTTCGCCCAGGGCACGCCGGTGGCCGCCGTGTGTGTCGGCGCATTCCTGCTGGGCGATGCCGGCTTGCTGGACGGGCGCCGTGCCACCACCTCGTGGCTGTTCGCGCCCGACCTCGCGCGGCGTTTTCCCGCGGCCATGGTCGATCCGGCGGCCATGCTGGTCGAAGATGGCGGGGTGGCCACCACCGGCTCGTTCAGTGCCGCCTTCGACCTGGCGATGCATCTGGTCAGGCAGGGCGCGAGCGCCAAGGTGCAGCGGGCGGTGGCGCGCATGGGCTTGCTGGACGAGCGGCGGACCAGCCAGGCGCCGTTCATCGATACGCGCATGCTGGCGCGGCCGGATGGCGCGTTCGCTGCCAGCGTGCATGCCTGGCTCGGTCAACGGTTGGCCGAGCCGTACAATCTTAGGCGGGTCGCGGCGGCGTTCCATGTCAGCGACCGCACCTTGCTCAGGAGGGTGAAGGAAGAGACGGGACAAACGCCGCTGGCGTATTTGCAGCAGGCGCGCGTCGGCAAGGCCAAGGTGCTGCTCGAATCGACCGCGCTGAGCGTGGCGCAGGTGACAGAGCGCGTGGGGTATGCGGACGTGGCCACCTTCGGCGCCCTGTTCAAGCGCAATGTCGGGCAGTCGCCAGCCGAGTACCGGCGCAGGTTTAGAATATCAGCCAGGTAGACGTGAAAAAGCGGCCCGCGTGATTGCATCCTTGGACCAGACGCCGGGCAAGCTAAACGCGGTCAGGCGAATCCACGCATGGCAAATGGTGGAATCCATCGTCTAGTCTTACTGTGTCACAAATTTCGTCCAACCGCATTGCAACATGGGCAACGCTGAAATCGCATCATGATTGCACGTGTGATTGCTGCGCGGAGCGACGTTATCGAATCAGGCACGTGGCGCTGCGTTCGCCCGGCTGCCGCGAGCGAGGTAATTATCGGGTAAGGGAGCGATTTTTGGTTGAGCGGAGTTTTTTTTTGCGCCTCGATCGTTGAGGCGTTGACTGATTAAGAATCCATAAACGGCGATGCACAACGTGGCGTGGTGGTGAAAGCCTTGCCAGCCTCGGCCCTCATAGTGTCCGAGGCCGAATTCCTGCTTCAGGTCTTGATAGTCGCGCTCGATTCGCCAGCGCATTTTCGTCACGAACACGATCTGCTCAAGCGTGGCACCGCTTGGTGCTGTTGAGAGAAAGTATTTCAACGGCTCGGCGTCACCTTCGGGCCATTCGATCAATAACCACTCCTCTGCGCGCTGCGCGCTGCGCCAGATATCGCGATGGGCCGGCCGCACGCGCAGTGCGGCGAATCGCGACGACAAGGTCGAATTACTCCCCTCCCGCCAGTTCACCTGCTGATACGGATCTGTTGGTAGTCCCATCGCTACTTCCTTGACCGACGCAGGTTCGTGGCCCGGTCCGCGACGCAGCAGGCTTGATGGGCGTCCCCGGCCTTTTTGCGGTATCGGCGGCAGCGGTGACACGCCCAGCGGCCATACCGTCGTTCCGGGGCGGATGCCGACGGCATAGAGCAAGCCCATTTCTGTAATACCGTCACGAAAGGCCGTTTCATCACCATAACCGGCATCCGCCAACACAACACCGGGCGGCACCTTTGCCACGATAGCGGCACGCAATTGTTCCAGCGCTATCTCTGGTTTGGTTGCAAATGCCTGATCTTCAGGCACGCCCGCCTTGCGGCGACGCTCCGCATCACTGGCCCAGTCCTTGGGAAGGTAAAGTTGGTATGCGATGGGAATACTTCCCAATTCGGTGGCAAGCGATACGCTCACTGCTACCTGACAATTGTCTTGCTTGCCAAGCTGGCCGCAATACTGACGCGCCACACCAACGGAGTGCTTGCCCTTCTTGGGAAAGCCAGTGTCATCAACTATCCAATAGTGTCCGGTCTCGCAGGCCAGCGCGGGCTGCACCCAGTTCCGGACCGATTCCAGAATTGCGGAATCGGACCACGTAGATTTGGCGACGAAATGATGTAGCGACTGGTGCTTGGCACACACGTGCATTGGGTCCGTATGCGCAGCCAAAGGCTCGATGCTCTTGCGTGCAATCGGCAGCATCAACCCTTGGCAATAGTCTCGCAAGCTGACTCTACGGTCAGCATGGCCCAGTGCAGCGCAGAGATGTTCGAGGTACTCGTCCAGTTCCGCCAAATCGCTCATCTTCGCCTCCCACCATCATGGAAGGTTTAAGTATACACAAGAATTAATTTTTATGACACAGTAAGACTAATGCTGAATGGCCGCCCGGCTCTGTTACTAACTTTCTAGAATGTAGAGCTATGGTTCCATAGGAAACTGCGAATGGGCCATTTTCCCGCCGGTCCTTAACTGCGACCTTTTCAGATAGGCAATACTTTCTCCCTATTTCCTGTAAAACTAGATTTTTTCACCGATTGATGGAACTTCACAAGTGAACATACGTCAATACACCGTCGCAACGTATACCGCATGATTGCCGCGCGATGGAACCATGTGATCCTCCAAACGATGACAACGTTGCTTCTCGCATTTATTGTTGAGTTTGCTTACCTTGTAATCAGTCCCATCATTTGGAGCTGGGCTAGGGCGCCCCCGTGGTTATTTTCTAATCTAACTCGGGACAAATCGTGAAAAAATTTACACGTGTTCTTTTCCTCCAATTCCTTGTGTTCGCACAAGCAATGGCGGGAGCCATGGACCAAAAGGAAGAAAACGCCGCATTCGACAATCAGTTAATGGTTAACTCCGTCGTGGGCGCAGAAGTAGGACCCAACGGTGAGCCGGCAGTTTATGTCCGGGATAAATTTCTGGAGGACGAACAGCAACCCAAGCCGGAGCCTTTCGTCTTCGGTTTTTCAACGGCGGTTTCATTCAGCTCAACAATCGGGTCGGGCGATGGCGGAGCGCCGCTAAAAGCCTCTCGCCCATCACCTGGCAATAAGAACAGGGAGTCGGAGGGTTTAGGTTGTAAATCCACGGAAAATCCTGTTCTCATCGCAACCGGCGAAAAGCACAAAACCGAAGAGGACTTTACTGCTCAGGGACTCTACGCACTATCGTTATCTCGCACATACCGAAGTATGCACGGAGAGGGCGCTCTCTTTGGCAAGCGCTGGCTTTCCAGCCTGGACCCCCACCGGCTTGAGTACGGCGACTTCTTCGCGCCGCAAGCTGATTGGCATCTTATTCCCAAGACGATTACTCACATCGACGAAAACGGCACGGCGGTCGTGTATAAGTACATAAGGTCGGGCCCGCCAGTTGGCGGGGACGAAGTGCGTACCCCAAAACCGCTACCGCCCAACGCGCGAGCTACTCAGCCAGCCGTCCCCCCCAAGCGACCTAATGCTACTCCCAGGCGCCCGGAAGTATATTATTACGCAGAAGGCAGGGATATTTCCGCCGAGGACGAGCTAAGCTATTTCCCGGAACAATCCGTAGTCATTCGCAAAAATAGGAAAACTTTCGCATTCACGCCGCAAGGCCAAATCGACAGCATTGCAGACCAGGGCGGCCTGAACTTACGACAATACACATACTATCCCACCTCCAATCGCGTCCCCGCTAAACTTGCGTCGATTCAAAACGCTCCCGGACAAAGCGTCAAATTTAATTGGGGTGCGAACGGCTTGGTCTCAAGTGTTGTGGACACCAATAATCACACTTGGACCTACCAATACAACGACAAGGGTATGTTGACCAAGGTGACTTCGCCCGCTCCCAATCCGGATGTACGCGACTATCATTACGAGGCTGGCGACCCGTCTCTACTTACTGGTATCACAATCGGCGGTGTCCGCTATAGCACTTATAGCTACTGGCCGGATCGGCGCGTGCATATAAGCGGGCTCACCGGCGATCGCCACCGTGATGTTTTCGACTACAGTGACAAGCTGACCGTAGTTACCAATGCCCAAGGCCAGCAATCCCGATACAGCTTCGTCAATGTGGCAGGCGAATTAAAGATCAATAAGATTGACCGGACAGCGACGGCCACGTGCCCGCATTCCAGCGCATTTACCGACTACGACCCGTATGGCTACGTTTCGACTACTACCGATTGGCGCGGTACCCCAACAACTTACCATTACGACGAAAACGGCTATCTATCCACCGAAACCAAAGCAGCGCGCACGGCGGAGGAGACAAAAACGGAGCACACGTGGCATAACGGCGAGCTGCGCGAAACGGTCTATAAAGGCGCCGGGGGCGACAGTTATGCCAAGGTCAACTATGCTTACCACTCGGGTGGTCGAGAACGCGGACGTATAGCGGAAACACTGATCACCGACCTGAAATCTGGCAGGGGACGGCTTACCAGATATGCATACGCGTTTCACCCGAACGGCACGCTGGCGACCATGGTCACAACTGCTTTCCTCGCCGGTAGGGAAATCCGGTCAACAGTCAACTACGATGCCTTCGGTCGGGTAAGTTCGACCGTCAACCCATTGGGTCACGTGAAGTCTTTTGGCGGCTACACCGGACTCGGTATGCCAGGCACGATGACCGACATAAATGGGCTTGTCACCAGTTACTCGTACCACCCTAACGGCACGCTTGGAAAAATTACTGCGCCGGGCAATCTCATTACTCAAGCTACTTATAACGCCGCGCGCCAGCCGACGACCATTACCTTTCCCGACGGCAGCGTGATCAAGTATCGATATTCACCTGATGGCGATTTGGAAGCAGCAGGGGATGCGCAGAATCAGTTTTCAACCGTCAAGTATGACGCAGGCAGCAATTCCGTGCGCGACGCTTCACCCCGGCAAGTGCCGTCAGCTGGTCCAAACGGTCCTAATGCTGCCGCCGGCGGTGAGTTCAGCAAGGTAACCAAGCTCGATTCCTTGGGGCGGCCTTACCAGATGGTGAACAACAAGGGCGAACGGGAAGATATTCGCTACGATGGAAACGGCAATATTGTCGAATTCTATACTGGCGACGGCAAGGGTACTTTCTACGAATATGACGCACGAAACCGATTGATCAAACAAACAACGGCGGATGGATCAATCACGCGTCTCGAATACGACTGGTCGGGTCGGCTGGAAGCCTTTACTGATCCTCGCGGCGTAAGGACCACCTTCGCCTACAACAACTTCGGCGACGTGCTTCGCATCGATAGTCCTGATCGAGGTACCACTACGTACGATGCATACGACGACCTTGGACGGCTGACGCATGAAACACAGGCCAATGGCAAGGTTATTACGTACACATGGGACGATCTTGGCCGTCAGAAGACACGTCACAGCGGCGATACCACTGAAACCTTCAACTACGATGAGGGCCACTTGGGCAAGGGCCTCTTGACGAGCATGACCGATGCGACGGGACGCACAAATTGGACGTATGACGCTGCCGGCAAGCCGATTCGCCAAGATAACGATATCTACGGTACGAAGTTCACAACAAGATGGGCATATAACGCCGGCGGCCGGCTGAGTGGCATGGAATGGCCCAGCGGTCTTAACGTTGACTATGAGTATGACGGTACCGGTCGCCTGACAAAAATGCGGAGTAACCTCAGCGGCAAGTGGGCCACTATAGCCAGTGGGTTCCTGTATCAGCCCGCCAACGAGTCAATGTACGCCTGGCGCTTTGGCAATGGGCAATCGCGCATGAGCACGTTTGACGTGGATATGCGCCTCGATCAGCTCCAGACGCCTGGTGTGCATTCTCAGAACTTCGACTACAGTCCCCGTGGAACGATCTCCAAAGTCTCCGACGCGGTTCGTCCCGAGTTGACGACCGACTACGGCTACGACGAGCATGGCCGGCTTTCGAGCGTCAACCGCAACGGCGATCACCAGTATTTCGGATGGGATGACGTCGGCAATAGAGTCAAGCACAGCCGGGAAGCGCAGGGTGAGTTCAACTACAGTCTCTACCCTGGCACCAACCGCCTTCAGCACTGGACTGGCGGCGGTCAATCACGCCGGTACGAGTACGACGCGGTAGGTAACGCCACGATTGAGCATCGCCATGATGGGAATCGCAAGTACACCTACGACAACTTTAACCGCATGAACGGGGTATGGGTCAATGGGGCACAAGTCGGGGATTACCGCGTAAATGGGCTCAACCAGCGAGCCTTGAAGATCACCAACAATGTCGGCACAAGGTCGATTTACGGACCCGCTGGCGAACTCATTGCAGAAATCGGCGGAACAAACACGCAGTATGTCTACCTCAACGGCCAGATCTTTGGCATTGTGCGCGGCGGCCAATTCTACGCGAGCCATAACGACCAGATTGGACGTCCCGAAGTGCTGACGAACGGCGACGGCGCGCCAGTCTGGCGCGCGGCGAATGCAGCGTTTGACCGCCGAGTTGTAACCGATTCCATCGGGGGAATGAATGTTGGATTTCCTGGTCAGTATTACGATGCAGAGTCCGGGCTCTGGTACAACTGGCATCGCTATTACGATGCCACCTTGGGCCGCTACATCCAAAGCGATCCGATTGGATTAGCCGGAGGCGCGAACCCATACGGCTACGTAGGTGGAGATCCGCTGAGAAATTCCGATCCACAAGGACTACTCCCAGCTTTTCTCATTCCGGCCTTCCTTTTCGTGGCAGAGCATCAAGTGGGCTTCTTGGCTGCCAGCACGGTTGCCGTTGCGATCACGACAGGGGCCGACGTGCCTGGGCCGATGGGGGCCGCGACGAAGGGGGCAGCAGGTGCAGCTAAGGTAGGCGGACAATACGCGTTAAGAGCGTTGCACGATGGGTGGTACCCTGTCATGCAGTACAGACACGCTGATCCAGTAGGCGTGATGTACTGTAAGAAAGGGGACATATGGAAAATTGGAATTGCCGACGATTTTCTCACACGGTATAGACAGCCAGACCTTGACAATATCGGGCTAGGGTTGTACTTGGATAGGGAATTTGTCGGCGGCACCAGGGCACAAGCGTATAAACTTGAGAACATGAAGATACTGAACTACACAGCGATCCATGGTCATCGTCCCCCTGGAAACAAAACTAATCACTAGGAGGCCTTATGAAATGCAACATTGTGGGCGAATCTGACCACGACTCCGGTCTGTCAAACGTGCTGTACTGGCTTTCCCGTCCAGAGCAGTGGGAAGCGTTTGCGAAGGATTACGGCGAGGGACTTGAGAAGCTTGTGATCGATGTGATCTGTGCCAAGCTTTTAGATGGTCTCAAACCGCGGATTCGTTTTGCCAAAAAGACGAAGTATCTGTACATGGACATCATGCTGGACTATGACGATTTTGTCCGCCTAACGGCGGAGGAAAAAAAGGAAAGAGTCATGAAGCGCTTGTTGGAGGACGTACCCCCGATTGTCAGAAAGTACAAATTCGCCGACTTTAACACCGAACTCTTCCTTTCAGACTTCAACCGGTACTATTCTGGTCTGCTCGCAGAGCTTCCGCGAACACCCGCGCAGGCCGCCTGATTGGGGTCGCAGGCGGTGACAGTAACCGCCTTCCCCATAATTGCCGGCGCTACAGCAGATTTTGCTGTAGCGCCGGTGATATTTGAAGCTAGGATATGCCGTGTGGGATACTGTATGAATGCACAGTATTTCCAACCACATTCAATATCTCTAGGTATATCTATGGCAACCCCTATCATCCCGTGGATCGGCGGGAAACGTCGTCTCGCCGACTTCCTTATTCCACAGTTTCCCCCACAAAAGTGTTACGTCGAGGTGTTTGCTGGTGGCGCCGCGCTGTACTTTATGCGGCCTCCGGCCGACAACAAAACCAACCATTAGGAGGTCTTATGGACTGCACAATAACCGGCGATTGCGACCACGACTCTGGTCTGCCAGATGTGCTCCTCTGGCTTAACCAACCGGAGCAGGAGGAAGCGTTTGCAAAGGACTACGGGGAGGGGCTTGGCTCGCTCGCGGTCATTCTGGTTTGTAGCAAGCATATAGTTGATGTCAAACCGCGAATTCGTCAGTCAAAGGAGGAAAAACGGTTGTACATGGACATCATGCTTGTTTATACCGAGTTTGTTCTCCTAACGGCAGAGAACAAGAAGGCAAGAGTGTTGGACGCCCTGTTAGAGGACGTGCCGCGAGTTGTCAGAAAGTACAAATTCGCCGACTTTGACACCGAACGCTTCCTTTCAGACTTCAATCGGTATTATTCTGGTCTGCTCGCAGAGATTCCGCGAACACCCGCGCAGGCCGCTTGATTGGGGTCGCAGGCGGTGACAGTAACTGCCTTCCCCAATAATTGCCGGCGCTACAGCAGATTTTGCTGTAGCGCCGGTGATATTTGAAGCTAGGATATGCCGCGTGAGATACTGTATGAATATACAGTATTTCTAACCACATTCAATATTTCTAGGTATATCTATGGCAACCCCTCTCATCCCGTGGATTGGCGGAAAGCGTCGTCTCGCCGACTTCCTTATTCCACAGTTTCCCCCCATACAAGTGTTACGTTGAGGTGTTTGCTGGTGGCGCCGCGCTGTACT
>NZ_JAVCWM010000037.1:0-58789 GCF_030846495.1 Massilia scottii
CCGCACAAGGCGGCTTTTGCACTAACTGGCGTCCCCAAGGGGATTCGAACCCCTGTACTCACCGTGAAAGGGTGATGTCCTAGGCCTCTAGACGATGGGGACCTGAACTGTTGTCAGGTAGTGGCAACTACCCGCAATGTACAAACTACATCAAAACTTGGTGGAGGTAAGCGGGATCGAACCGCTGACCTCTTGCATGCCATGCAAGCGCTCTCCCAGCTGAGCTATACCCCCCATGTAACGCGAACTACTCTGCGCTGGAATAACAAAGAACCGATTCATCGACTCTCTGGTAATACTGGCGTCCCCAAGGGGATTCGAACCCCTGTACTCACCGTGAAAGGGTGATGTCCTAGGCCTCTAGACGATGGGGACAGAAATCTGTCCTGGACGTATTCTACATCCTGACCTGCCCTACTGCACCAATAAAAAACCCTGACGTATCAGGGCGTTTAGCGGTACTAAACTGCGGCTGCATTCTACTACATCTTGCTGCTATTTACTACTCGAATCCTGGCGTCCCCAAGGGGATTCGAACCCCTGTACTCACCGTGAAAGGGTGATGTCCTAGGCCTCTAGACGATGGGGACCCGGTACTGCAATCAGGTAGTGGCATCTACCTGCAATCTACTGCTACAACTTCTTCGATTAGTGGTGGAGGTAAGCGGGATCGAACCGCTGACCTCTTGCATGCCATGCAAGCGCTCTCCCAGCTGAGCTATACCCCCGTCCGTCGAAGAAGCAGAATTATATACTAGGGCTTGCAATATGCAAAGCCCCGAGGCCAACAATTTAAACTTCGACTTTCAGGCGTGACAGAACCAGTTCACGGCCCAGCAGCACCAGCACGGCATCGATCGCCGGGGTCTGCAACTGGCCGGTCAGCAAGAGGCGCAGCGGCATGGCCAGCACCGGCATCTTGATGCTGTTAGCAGCCAGCACTTCCTTGATCATCGCGGCCAGCGCTTCGCGCGTCCACTCGACCGTGGCGCAGCGCTCGGCGAATTGGGCCACGACAGGCTTGACGGCGTCGGTCAGGTGCTGGGTCATCAGCGCCGCGTCCGGCTGCGGCGTGCGGTAGAACAGCATCGCCGCATCGGCCAGTTCATTGATGGTATTGGTGCGATCCTTCATCAGCGCCAGCGCGGCAGCCAGGTCGGGCGCGCCGTCGAACTGGGCGCCCTGCGCTTCCATCCGCGGACGCGCCAGCGCGGCCAAGCGGGTGTTGTCGGCCTGCTTGATATAGTGATTGTTCAGCCAGGCCAGCTTTTCCAGGTCGAACTGGGCAGCCGAGCTGGTCAGGTGATCCGTATTGAACCACTCGCAGAACTGCTCCATCGAAAAGATTTCATCATCGCCGTGGCTCCAGCCCAGGCGCGCCAGGTAGTTCAACATCGCTTCCGGCAGGATGCCCTTGGCCGGGTAATCCATGACGCTGACGGCTGAAGTGCGCTTGGACAGCTTCTTGCCTTCATGATCGAGGATCATCGGCAGGTGACCGTACTTCGGCAAGGGCGCACCGATGGCGCGCAGGATATTGATCTGGCGTGGGGTGTTATTGACGTGGTCGTCGCCGCGCAGCACGTGGGTAATCTGCATGTCCCAGTCGTCGACCGCCACGCAGAAGTTATAGGTCGGCACGCCGCCCGGACGGGCGATGACGAGGTCGTCCAGCTCCTTGTTGGAAATCGTGATCGTGCCCTTGACCACATCGTCCCAGCTGACATCGCCGTCGAGCGGGTTCTTGAAGCGCACCACCGGCTCGCGGTCGGCCGGTACCGCAGGCAAGGTCTTGCCCGGCTCCGGACGCCAGGTACCGTCATAGCGCGGCTTTTCGCCGGCAGCCGTAAAGCGCTCGCGCATGGCGTCCACTTCTTCCTTGGAGGAATAGCAGTGGTAGGCGGTGCCCGCTTCCAGCATCTGGGCCAGCACGTCGCGGTAGCGGTCCATGCGCTGCATCTGATAGAACGGGCCTTCGTCGTGCGTCAGGCCCAGCCACTGCATGCCGTCGATGATGGCCTGCACCGCTTGCGGCGTGGAACGCTCGACGTCGGTGTCTTCGATGCGCAGCACGAAGGTGCCGCCGAAATGGCGGGCATACGCCCAGCTGTAGAGCGCGGTGCGGGCGCCGCCAAGGTGGAGGTAGCCGGTAGGGCTGGGGGCAAAACGGGTGCGGACGACGGTCATGGGATCGGTATGCGTAGATAAAGAGAAGTATTTTACAGCGTCGCCGCCGCGCCGCCCATCGGCGCCGGCGCGGCGGCGAAACAAACGTGCCCCTACAGGCTGACGACCTGCAGCATCGGCGCCGGCACGCTGCGCTCGGCCACGCCGAGCAGGTGGGCATGGTGGGTGAACACGATCACCTGGTGGTCCTTGGCGAAATCGGCGATCGCGCGCAAGGCCAGCGCCGCGCGGCCGTCGTCGGAGGTCATCAAGACGTCGTCGAGCACCACCGGCAGGTCGTAGCCGGCGTCGCGCCGGATTTCCAGCGCGGCCAGCCGCAGCGCCAGGTAGAGCTGGTCGCGCGTGCCCTCGCTCAAGCCCTCGACCCGCACCTGGCCGCCATTGTCGCGCTGCGCCAGCAGGACCGGCTTGGCACCGGCATCGTCGCTGACCAGGCGCACGAACAGGCCGTCGGTCATCTGCTGGAAGTAGCGCGAGGCCGCCAGCAGCATCGGCCCTTGGGCGCGCTCGCGGAAACGCTTGAGCGCCTCGTCGAGCAAGGCATGCGCCAGGCGCGAGCGCATCCACGGCGCGATCGCCAGCCGTACCCCGGCCGCATCGCGCTCCATGAGCTCGCGCGCCACGGCCGCGGTATCGGCGGAATCGACCGCTTCGAGCGCGCGGCGCGCCGTTTCTTCGGCCTGGCGCGCGCTGCGCAAGCCCTCCTCCAGCGTCGCCAGCTCGGCCGAGACCTGGTTTTGCTCGTCGTTCATGCGCTCGGCATCGTAATCGCGCAGGAGCGCGCGCAGTTCGTCCACCGGCCGTGAGGATGCCGTGGCGAGGTCCCTGCGCACCCGGTCCGCCTCGGCCTGGGCCTGGCGCTTGCGCTGCGATTGCGCCTCCGCCGCCGGCAGCGCCTCGGGCGAATCGACCTCGGCCGCGCGGCACAGCCGCTCCAGTACCGCTTCATGGCGCAGCGCCAGGCTTTCCTGTTCGCGCTGGCGTTCCTGCCCCTCTTCCAGCGCCTGCTGCTTGAGCGCGCGTTCGCTGTCGATCCGCCTTGCTTGCGCCAGCCTCGCCTTGAGCTGTTCGACGTAGTGCCGCAAGTCAGCGGCCGGCGTATCGCCCAGCGCCTGCGCCAGCTCATGCCCCTGCCCCAGCAGCCGCTCGAAGGCCTGCTGCGCGCGCAGCTCGCGCGCGGTAACGCTGTCGAGTTCCGCCTTGGCCTCGCCCAGGCGGCCGAATTCGAGCAGGCGCGCGCCCGCCGCGGCCACACCGGCCTGCGGATCGAGGTGCAGCGCGCCGTACACGCCCGACGACACCGCCGCCGCCGCGCCGGCCAGTTGCTCTTCCAGGGTCTTCTGCTGCGCCTTGAAGCGGCGCTGGTGCTGTTCGCGCTCGGTGCGCTTGCCCAGCGCCGTGCTGAGCGCATGCTGGCGCCGCTCGATGTCGTTCTCGATCTCGCCCACCAGCGACCACAGGGTGGCCAGCGAGCCGTTGGCCGGCGCTGCCACGCCCACCGCCGATATCGCGTCGCACAGATCGTCCACCAGCGCGCGCTCGGTTGCGCGCGCCATCTCCAGCTCATCGGTCAGCGATTGCAGGTTGGCGCCCTGCTCGCGCGCCTCGGCAAGCCGGGACTGCCATTCGCGCAGCGCTTTCGGCGCCAGTTGCGGCAAACCGCGCGCCGCCAGCGTGGCGTTCCAGCGTTCCTGCGCTGCCGCGCTGCGCTGCCCGGTCGCCGCGCGTTCGTGTTCGATGTCGGCCAACTGCTGCACAAGCCGTGCCAGCTCGTCCTGGCTGCCCTGCAGCTGCGTGGCGCGTTCGGTGTCGCACGCCAGCTCGTCGACCAGCCGGTCGGCATCGCGGACATCGGCTTCAAAGCTGTCGAGCAGTGTGCCGGGCGCGGGATTGCCGCCGGCGTTCGCCTCGCGCACCTGCGCCCAGTGGCCGTCGCGCTGGCCACGCGCAGCGCGCACCTGCGTCATCGTCGGTACCGCGCCGGCGGCCAGCAACTGCTCGCATCTGGCCGCGGCCCCCGCGTGCTCGGTCTTGAGCTGCGCAAGCTGCTTGCGCAGCGCGGCCAGTTCGGCGTCCGCCGTGTCGAACTCGCTGCGCGCGGCATCGATTTCACTATCGAGCAAGGCGCGCACCTTCGTGAGCGCCACCTCGTCCGCCAGCCCCAGTGCCGCCACATCGGCCGCGACCTGACGCTCCAGCTGCCGGATGTCGGCCGGAAGCTGCTCCTTGCGCTTCATCAGCACTTCCTTGCGCCTCGCTTCGTCGCGCACCGCATGCAGGGCGCTGACCAGTGCGGGCGCCGGTAACGCGTCGGCGGCCTGCTCTTCATCGTCCTCCAGCGGGAGCGCCGATTCCAGATGCTGGTGCAGCCGCTGTTGCGCCACTTTGAAGTCGCCGAGCACCTCCTCGATACGGGCGCGCGCGGCCGGCGCCGGCGCCAGTGCCAGCACGGCGAGCGCCGCCTCGCCGGGCAGGATGGCGCGCGCGCGTTCGTCCAGCAGGCGGCGCGCCTCGGCCACCTGGTCCGCGGCGTCGGCAATCGTGTTGCGCAGGCTCTCGAACGATTCCGCACTGGCGGCCAGGCGCTCGATGCGGGCGGCCGCGTCGAGCGCCGCCTGGTCCGGCGCCAGGGCCTTGAGCTGGGTGGACAAACGCTGCACGGCGTCCTGCGCCGCTTGCGCGTTCTGGCATGCGGCGGCCAGCCCCGCCTGCGCGGCGGCCCGCTCGGTGGCGGCGTTTTCCGCCAGCAGCGGCACGTCGTCGAGTTCCGACAGCATGGCGCCAGCCTCGTCCTGGGTGCGGATCAGCGGCGCCACGCCGCGCAATTCGGACAGGCGCAGCTGCCGGCGGTTGGCCTCCGCGTGGCGCACCTCCAGTTCGGCCAGCCGCTTGGCCGCCGCCTGGTGCTCCTTGAAGCGCTCCGCCCACCATGCCGGCTTGATCTGGGCGGTCTTCAATTCGGCATGATGTTCGCCGTAGCTGCGCAGCGCCTCGTTGATGCGCCCATTCTTTGCGCGCGCACCGGGCATGAAGTAGGTGCGGGCCGACTGGTCGAGCCGCTCCAGCACCGACGGAATGCTGCGCACGCCGGCGCTGGCCTCGAACAAGGCCGCGCCGATCTCGCCGTGGCCAGCCAGCAGCGCCTCGCCGCCGTTGCGCAGGCGGTCGTGGTCCAGGCCGAACATGGCCTCGTAATCCTCCTTCGACAAGCCGCAGGTGATCAGCGCCTCGACATCGGGCGTGACCGGGCTGCCGTCGGCATACTGCAGGGTGTTGGTGCGGCCCTTGCGGCGCATGATGTGATAGGACTTGCCGTTGCGGTCCACCAGCACCCCGCCCAGCAGCATGTTGCGGTGCTCGTGCACGAAATTATCGCGGCTCAGCTGCGGTATGCCGAAGCGCAGGTCCGAGATCGCGCGCAGGGTCGACGATTTGCCCGCTTCGTTGGGGCCATGGACGAACACCACGTTCTGTCCGGCGCTGCCGAAATCGAGCTTGCGGTCGGTGAAGGGACCGAAGGCGGTGAGGTGCAGTTCGCGCAGTTTCATCGTGCGATTCCTTCCATGCCGCCCAGATGGGCGAGGACGGTCGCCTCGGCGTCGGCCAGCAGCGCGCGCAGCGCTTCCGGCGGCAACCCGGCAGGGTCGCAATCGGCAAGGCCGGGCGGCAAGGTCCCCAGGGCGCCGAGCTGCGCGAGCGCCCATGCGCGCAGGTGTTCCTCGCTTGACGCGATCTCGTCGACCAGCTGCACCACCTCGCCGACCGCATCCTCGCGCTTCAGGGCAGCGTCACGGTCGAGCGGCGAGCGCAGGTCGAGCTGGACTTCCTCGACCCACAGGTCGGCGCCTTCGAAATCCTGGGTGCCGGCCTGGATGGCGGCGGCAATGGTGCCGGGCTGCTCGGCCTCGATGCGGTGCAGCTCGGTCTGGCCGCCGACGATCACCCGCAGCGCATGCAGGCGCCCGAGCTCGCCGGCCACCAGCTCGCCTGCCGCCTTCATGAAACGCTGGCGCAAGGCATTCAGGTCGGGCGCGCCGCCGGCGTCCAGTTGCAGCCGGTGCCAGCGCACCACGTCCAGCGGCACGAACTGTGCGCTCGTGATGGCGCCGCCGTCCACCGTCACCAGTTCGCAGCCCTTGGGGCCGGTCTCCTTGGCGTGTCGTCCCTGCAGGTTGCCGGGATAAACGATGCGCGGATGGGCCTCGCGCACGACCTCGCGCGCATGCACGTGGCCCAGCGCGAAATAATCGTAGCCCTTGGCGCACAGCGCCTCGACCGTGGTCGGCGCATACACGTCGTGCCCGCCCCGCCCATTCAGGCTGGTGTGCAGCACGCCGATGTTGAACATATTGGCGATGGCGTCGGGATAGTGCTCGACCAGGTCTTCCGGCACGGCGCGGTTCGGGAAGCTGCGTCCATGCAAGGCCACGCCGAGTCCGTCGATCGTGAAGGTCTCGACCGCGCTGGACTTGAACGTATGCACGCCATCGACCGGCGGAAGCTGCTTGGTGATCTGGCTTTCGGCGTCGTGGTTGCCCTTGACGATGTAGACGCGGATGCCCTCGCGCGTCATGCGTACCATCTGGTCGCGAAAAAACAGGCCGGTGCGGAAGTCGGCCCAGTTGCCGTCGTAAATATCGCCCGCCAGGATGACGAAATCGACTGTCTGCTCAATCGCGAGGTCGACCAGGGCCGACAAGGCCCGGCGCGTAGCCCCGCGCAACTCCTGCACCGGAGCGCCATCGTAGCCGTTCAGCCCGCGCAAGGGGCTGTCGATGTGCAAATCGGCGGCGTGAATAAATTTCATAATCTGACCTCGGTAAGTGACCTCGACAAACGGCAGCCGTATTGTAGTGGCTACTGGCAAGGATTTGCTTACTCTTGCGAACTGCGGACCAGGCGCCCGCCTGCCGCACCGCCGTCGCACGTCCACGCAACGAAGTCCGGCCATGCGACGACTCCTGTTTTTGCTGCGGTACTGCGGCTGCGTCGGCTCAAGAACAGCGTGGCGGCTGCGCGCTATCGTCGCCACGTAAGTCACCTCATCGATGGCCGTGCCGCCAGGCATCCCGCGCTTCCCGGCCGGAAGCGACCTCTCTGGGAAATCACCATGAAACGACGCACCTTCTTAACGATGGGCAGCGCAGCCGCCCTCGGCAGCGCCCTGACGGCTTGCGGCGGGTCGGACGAGCCGCCACCTTCTTACCAGCCGGAACCACCGGCGCAGCTGGGCTCGGTGATTGCCTGGAATAATATTGCCCTCGACGCCGTGCGCGCCACCCGCATGGCGCCGCCGATCGCCGCGCGCGCACTGGCGATCGTCCATAGCGCCATGTATGAAGCATGGGCCGCCTACGACAGCGTCGCCCTCGGCCAGTACCTTGGCTCCCAGCTGCGCAGGCCGGACGCCGAACGCACGCCCGCCAACAAGGCGCTGGCGATCAGCTTCGCCGCCTACACGGCCCTGCTCGATCAGTTTCCCAGCCAGCAAACCGCCTTCGATGCGCACCTCGCCGCGCTGAACAGCCGCCCGATCGACGCCTACAACAACAGCGCCACGGCTCCGCGCGTGGGCACCATTGCCGCGCACGCGGTGCTCGACCGATGCCGCGACGATGGCGCCAACCAGGACGGCAAGCTGACGCCGGGCGGCGTGCCGTTCGCCGATTACAGCGGCTACCAGCCGCGCAATCCGCCGCTGCTGGTCACCCAGCCCACGCCGCGCGCCAGCATTCCCTTCCCCGGCCTGTGGCAGCCGCTTTCTTTCGACGCCGGCGGCGTGCGCCGCACGCAAGCGTTCCTGACGCCTTTCTGGGGCGGCGTGCGTCCGTTCGCCCTGGGCGCGGGCGGCCAGTTCCGCCCGCCCGCGCCCGCCGCCTTCGGCAGCAGGGAATTCATCGACCAGGCCGAGCAGGTCGTCCAGGTCCAGGCCACCCTGACCGAACGCCAGAAGGCGATCGCCGACTACTGGGCCGGCAGCACCGTCGGCGAGCTGCCCGGTTCCTACTGGTGCCGCTTCGCGCAACTGATATCGGAGCGCAACGATTACAGCGACGATGACAACGTCAAACTGTTCTTCGCCCTGGCCAATGCGGTGTTCGACGCCAGCATTGCCGCCTGGGACGCCAAGCGCGCCTACGATTCGGCGCGCCCGATCAGCGCCATCCGCTATCTGATGCAGGGCCGCATCATCCAGAGCTTCGGCCCTGAAGGCCCGGCCGGCGGACTGCGCGCGGTCGCCGGCGAAGCGTGGATGCCCTTCCATCTGGCAAGTTCGCCCACGCCCGCGTTTCCCGACCACGTGTCCGGCCACAGCACCTTCAGCGCCGCCTCGGCCGACATCCTGCGCCGCTTCACCGGCAGCGACACCTTCCGGCACGAGGTGACGATAGCGGCGCGCTCGCTGCTGATCGATCCGGCCCTGCCGTCCGCGCCGGTGACCCTGGCATGGGAAACGTTCAGCGATGCCGTGGCCGAAGCGGGGATCTCGCGCGTCTACGCCGGCATTCATTTCGAGCGCGCCAGCACCGATGGGCGCACCCTGGGCACCCAGGTTGGCGCCGCCGTGTTCGCACGCGCACAGGCGCTCTGGCTGGGTTACGCCTGAGGCGGTAGCCTGAGGCGGTAGCCTGAGACGGCAGCCCGGGCCGCGAGCGCACCTGGCCCCGGCTGTCCGCACCCTGCCCTTCCGGCAAAAAAGACTTCCCAAAATTAACGTCAGCGGTTAACTTACTATCTTTAATCATTTGCCAACGGTCATGGGCCGCTGGCATTGCTCCTCCATGACTTTGAACGCCGATCAAATCCTCGCACTGGCGCCCGATGCGAGTTCCGCCAAAGCCGGCAGCCAGCTGGCAGGGCCCGCCAAGTGGGGCAACCTGGGCCGGACCGACACCGCCGTGTGGGGCGAATGCCAGGGCAGCGGCACAGTCCCCTACCGCACCCAGATCGACCTGGGCGAGCCGGCCTTCAAGTGTTCCTGCCCCAGCCGCAAATTTCCCTGCAAGCACGGCATCGGCCTGTATCTCTTATTAGCCAGCCATGGCCCCCTGTTCGCCGACGGCGCACCGCCCCAGTGGGTCAGCGACTGGCTCGACAGCCGCCAGCAGCGCAGCGAAAAGAAACTCCAGACCGCCGCCGAAAAAGCCATTGCCACCACGCCCGAGCAGGCGGCAGCCCAGGCCGCGGCGGCGCAAAAGCGCGAGGACAAGCGCGACAGCAAGGTCGCGGCCGGCATCGCCGAACTGCAAACCTGGCTCGAAGACCTGGCGCGCGAAGGCTTGTCCACCCTGCGCGCACGCGGCCCGGCGTTCTGGAACGACATTGCCGCGCGCATGGTCGACGCCCAGGCCGCCGGCCTGGCAGCGCGCCTGCGCCGCGCCAGCGGCATGTGCTTCGACACCACCCTGCCCGACTGGGAAACCCAGCTGGCGCGCGAACTGGCGTCGATCTACCTGCTCGGCACCGCCTGCCGCCGCCTGCCGGACCTGCCGCCCGAACTGCAAAGCGACGTGCGCACCCTGGTCGGCTGGACCGTCACCCAGGAAGAGGTGCTGGCCCAGGCCGGCGTGCAGGACCGCTGGCAAGTGCTGGCCCAGCACACCGGCGACAACGAGCGCATCCGCGCGCGCACCACCTGGCTGCGCGGCATGGCGAGCGGACGCTGGGCCATGATCCTGCAGTACGCCGCCGGCACGCAAGGCTACGACAAGGTGCTCGCCCCCGGTACCCAGTTCGATGGCGAACTGTGTTTCTATCACAGCGCTTATCCGCTGCGCGCCCTGATCAAGCAGCAAGACGCCTTCAGCACGCTCGATACCAGCCTGGCAAGCCCCCCAACGCTCGACGCTTCGCTGGCGGCCTACGCCGGGGCGCTGGCGCGCAACCCTTTCCTCGACCGCTTTCCGCTCGTGCTCGACGCCATGGTGCCG
This sequence comes from Massilia scottii, assembly GCF_030846495.1. Taxonomy (NCBI): domain Bacteria; kingdom Pseudomonadati; phylum Pseudomonadota; class Betaproteobacteria; order Burkholderiales; family Oxalobacteraceae; genus Massilia; species Massilia scottii. Next base: position 10,119 of record NZ_JAVCWM010000037.1, read on the forward strand.
CATGCGGGCGGCGCGCCCCACCTGGCTGGCGCCGACGGCCGCATCATCGCGCTGCACGCTGGTTTTCGCCACCTGTGGCCCCTGCTCGCGCTCAGCGGCGGCCATCCGGTGACCGTGATTGGCGAATGGGACGGTTATGCCATCGTCCCGCTCAGCGTGTTCGCCGAAGGCCGCTTGCATCATTTTGACAACGAGACCGTAGCATGAGTTCCCCGCTCCCGATAAAGATTCACAAGACACTCCAGATCGGCACCTCGCGCGCCGCCCCCGGCTTCGACGACGACTTGCCGCTGGCCCTGCGCGAAAGCGTGCGCGGCCGTCCCGGCGCCGCTGCCGCCACACAGGAAGAAAACCTGTGGCTCTCGCTGGCCGCCCATGCCCTGTGGCAGCGTGCCGGCCATCAACCAGCCGCGCCGGAGCCGGCCGCGCCCGCGGCGCCATCGAGCGACAGCGATACCCTGCGCGCCTGTCCGGCGCAGGCCGAACGCGCGCTGGCGCTGCTGCTCCAAGATGAATTTGCGCAGGTGCGCTCCGAATGGCTGCGCCTGGCCAACGCTTACAAATGCCGCCTGCCGCCCCGTCTGCTGCCGGGTGTGCTGGACATGGGCACCGCGCATCGCCCCTTGCGCGCGCTGATCGACGGCGTGCTCGGCGCGCGCGGCCACTGGCTGGCGAAGCAGAATCCCTCCTGGAACTGGGTGGGGGCCGATACCGACGATGTGCGCCTGCTGTGGGACGATGGCAATATCGAACAGCGTGCCAACGCCCTGCGCGACATGCGCGCCCAGGATGGCGCCGCCGCCCTGCAGGCCCTGCAAGCGACCTGGCCGAGCGAAACGCCGGAACACCGCGCCACCCTGCTCGGCTGCCTGTCGGTGGGCCTCGGCCTGGCCGACGAAGCCTTCCTGGAAAGCGCGCTCGACGACAAACGCAAGGAAGTGCGCAGCGTGGCCCAGCGCCTGCTGGCCGGCCTGCCCGGTTCGCAACTGGCGCAACGCATGCTGGCGCGCGCCATGCCGCTGCTGCGCGTCGAGCGCAACGGCGACTCGGCCCACCTGCTGGCGGACGTGCCGCATGAGCGCGACAAGAGCATGCAGCGCGACGGCGTCGGCGCCGGCCTGTACCCCGCCATGGGCGAAAAATCGGGCTGGCTGGTCGACATTCTGGCAGCCGTGCCGCCGACGTACTGGTCGAGCACCTTCGATGCCTCGCCGCGTACCTGTTTGACCCTGGCCATGGCCAGCGAGTTCAAACACACGCTGCTGCTGGGCTGGTCGAGCGCGCTGCAGCGCAGCCTGCAGGCCGGCTACGATGCCGGACTGCACGCCTGGTTCACCGCCTTCCTCGACCTGTATTTGAAGTCCTCCGGCATCCACACCCACATGCCGCGCGATTTTTTCGGCCTGTTCGGCACCCTGCCCTTCGATGCCGCCGACGACTTGCTCAGCACCCTTGTCGAAGCGACGCCGGCAGCGTGGATGCGCGCCCATTCGAGCCTGATCGACATGCTCGACGACGCTGCCAAGAGTGCCCAGCGCAACTGGCCGCTGGCCTTGTCCAGGGCCGTGGTCAGCCGCATCCAGGCCGGCTGCGCGGCCAACACGCTGCAGAGCTGGTCGCTGAGCTACACCATGGCCTCGCTCGCGCTGGTGCTCGACCCGCGCGCCATCGACGCCTACGAAAACGGCTGGCCGAAAGACATCCCCGAGTTCGCGCAATGGGAAGACACGGTCGACAAATTCCTGCGCACCCTGCGTTTCCGACACGATATGTATCAATCTTTTCAGGAGCAATCCGTATGACCGCCATTTCTACCATCCTGCGCCAGCACGCTGAAACGCAGTACGCCGAGGAACTCGCAGCGCTGGCCGCGGTCGACACACGCCAGCGTCCGCCGCGCTGGAAACTGTCGCCATGGGCAGTGTCCAAATACCTGCTGGGCGGCACGCTGGACAATGGCGTCGAGATCAGCGCCAAGTACATCGGCAATGCGCGCGTGATCGAAATCGCCGTGGCCACGCTCGCTACCGACCGCGCCCTGCTGCTGCTCGGCGTGCCGGGCACGGCCAAGTCGTGGGTGTCGGAACACCTGGCCGCCGCCATCAGCGGCGATTCGACCATGATCGTGCAGGGAACCGCCGGCACCAGCGAAGAAGCGGTGCGCTTCGGCTGGAACTACGCGCAGTTGCTGGCCAAGGGCCCGTCGATGGAAGCGGTGGTGCCAAGCCCGATCATGCGCGCCATGCGCGACGGAAAAATCGCCCGCGTGGAAGAACTGACCCGCATCCCGAGCGAAGTGCAGGATAGCCTGATCACCATCCTGTCGGAAAAAATGCTGCCGATCGCCGAGCTCGACGATGAAGTGCTGGCGCAAAAAGGTTTCAATATCATCGCCACCGCCAACGACCGCGACCGCGGCGTGAATGAGCTATCGAGCGCGCTCAAGCGCCGCTTCAACACCGTCGTCTTGCCGCCGCCGGCCACCGCCGACGAGGAAGTGCGCATCGTCGAAACCCGCGTCGCCAGCCTCGGACGCGCGCTCGAGTTGCCCGGCGAAGTGCCGGCACTGGAAGAAATCCGCCGCGTCGTCACCGTGTTCCGCGAACTGCGCGCCGGCGTCACCACCGACGGCAAGCGCAAGATCAAGGCCCCCAGCGCCAGCATGAGCACGGCCGAAGCGATTTCGGTCATTACCAACGGCATGTCGCTGGCCGCCCACTTCGGCGACGGCACCATGCGCGGCGCCGACGTGGCCGCGGGCATGATCGGCGCCATCATCAAGGATCCGGTCCAGGACCGCGTCGTGATGCTGGAATACCTCGAAACCGTGGTCAAGGAACGCGAAGGCTGGAAAGACCTGTACCGGGCTTGCCGCGACGTGATGAATTGACTGGCCGATGAGCGTTCATTTATTCGGCATCCGCCACCACGGTCCGGGCTGCGCGCGCAGCCTGGCGCAAGCCTTGCAGGCGCTGCAGCCGGACTGCATCCTGATCGAAGGCCCGCCCGAGGCCGACGACCTGATTGCCTTCGCCGCCGATCCGGCCATCAAGCCGCCGGTCGCGCTGCTGGTCTACGTGCCGGCCACGCCGCAGCGCGCCGTGTTCTATCCGTTCGCCGAGTTCTCGCCGGAGTGGCAAGCCATGCGCTATGCCACCGCCAACGGCGTGCCGGTGCGTTTTTGCGACTTGCCGCAGGCGCACCGTTTGGCCGAGCCTGAGGCGTCCGAGCCGGCTGCCGATGAATCCGAAGCCGGGGAATCCGATACCGACACCGACGAACTGCACGAAGACCCGCTCCAATGGCTGGCCAACGCGGCCGGTTTTTCCGACACCGACACCTGGTGGGACCATCTGGTCGAGCAGCGCGCCGACAGTCTCGACCTGTTCGCCGCCATCGCCGAGATGATGACCACGGTGCGCACCGAGATCGCCGCGCCGCCCAATCTGCGCGAGCAGCAGCGCGAGGCGTGGATGCGCAACGCCATTCGCCTGGCCGAAAAACAGGGCCACCAGCGTATCGCCGTGGTCTGCGGCGCGTATCACGTGCCGGCGCTGGCGACCATGCCATCGGCCAAGAGCGACAACGACTTGCTCAAGGGTTTACCCAAGGTCAAGCTGGCCGCGACCTGGACGCCGTGGAGCTACGGCCGCCTGGCGTTTCGCAGCGGCTACGGCGCCGGCGTCACCGCGCCCGGCTGGTACCACCACATGTGGAGCCACCCGGCCCAGGCCAGCCTGTACTGGCTGACCGATGTCGCCATCCTGCTGCGCAAACACGACCTGGACGCCTCGTCGGCCAGCATCATCGAAGCGGTGCGGCTGGCCGATACGCTGGCGGCAATGCGCGAGCGGCCCCGTCCGGGCCTGGGAGAGCTGCAGGAAGCGGTGCGCGCCGTGTTCTGCTACGACAGCGACACTCCGCTGCGCCTGATCCACGACGCCCTGCTGATCAACGACCGCTTGGGCGAAGTGCCCGAAGGCGTGCCGACCCTGCCGCTGCCGCAGGACGTGCAGGCCCAGCAAAAGCGCCTGCGCCTGCCGGTCAAGGCCGATCACAGCCAGCTCGAACTCGACCTGCGCCAACCGGCGCATCTGGAAAAAAGCGTGCTGCTGCACCGCCTGGTGCTGCTCGGCGTCGACTGGGGCCGTGCCGAACGCGTCACCGGCAAGACGGGCACCTTCCACGAATGGTGGCGCCTGGCATGGGAGCCGGAATTCGCCATCCGCCTGATCGAAGCGAACGTCTGGGGCGGCAGCGTCGAAGCGGCCGCCACCGGCAAGGCGGTCAGCCAGGCCACCGAGGCGACTACCCTGCCCGAGCTGACCGCGCTGATCGAACAGGTACTGCTGGCCGACCTGCCGCGCGCGGTCGATTTGCTGATGCAGCGCATCCAGGAAGTCGGCGCACTCACGCCGGACGTGGGCTTCATGCTCGCGGCCCTGCCGCCGCTGGCGAGCGTCATGCGCTACGGCAGCGTGCGCGGCACCGATACCAGCGCCATCGGGCAAGTGGTCGACGGCCTCGTCAGGCGGGCCTGCATCGCCCTGCCCTTCGGCGTGCTGGGCATGGCCGACGAACCGGCGGCCGAACTGGTCAGGCAGCTGATCGCCGCCGACCGCGCCATCCGCCTGATCCAGGAAGAAGCGCTGCTGGACGCCTGGTTCGGCGCGCTCGACCAGGTGGCGGGCAATGAACTGTCGCATCCGCTGATCAGCGGCCGCTGCGCCCGGATTTTGTCGGAGCAAGGCCACTGGGATGAAGAACGCACCGCGCGCGCACTGGCCTTGCGCTGTTCGCATGCGAGTGCGCCGCTGGCCAGCGGCAACTGGCTCGAAGGCTTCCTGCAGGGCAGCGCCGCCCTGCTGCTGCACAACGACAGCCTGTGGAGCTTGGTTAACAACTGGATCAATCGCCTCGATCCGGAAAGCTTCGTCGAACTGCTGCCGCTGCTGCGGCGCACGTTTGGCGCCTTTGAAGCGCCGGAGCGGCGCCAGCTGAGCGAACGCGCCGGCAGCGCCGGAGGCACGGTGATTATCGCCGCGTCCGCCGGCAGCCTGGATGAAGCGCGCGCGCGGCTGGTACTGCCGGTGCTCGGCATGATCCTCGGCGTCAGCACTGCAACCTCAACACCGGAGACCGTTCATGTCCCATGAGCTCACCCCGCAGGAACAAACGCGCCGCTGGCGCATGGTATTGGGCAGCGAACCGAACCAGCCGGAAGTGTCGCTGGGCGCCGATGACCTGGCCATGGACCGGGCGTTGTCGGCCCTGTACAACCCGCCGCCGGGGCGCAATGGCGGGCTGGGCGCGTCGGCGCCGAACGTATCGCGCTGGCTGGGCGACATCCGCCAGTATTTTCCGTCGAGCGTGGTGCAGGTGATGCAGAAAGATGCGCTGGAGCGGCTGGGCCTGGAGCAAATGCTGCTGGAGCCGGAAATGCTCAAGGCGGTCGAGCCGGATGTGCATCTGGTCGCCACCCTGCTCAGTCTGAATCGGGTCATGCCGAACAAGACCAAGGAAACCGCGCGCATGGTGGTGCGGCAAGTGGTGGACGAGCTCGAGCGCAGACTGGCCAGTCCGTTCCGGCAGGCGGTGGCGGGCAGCCTGAACCGCGCCACGCGCAACCGCCGGCCGCGCCATCACGAGATCGACTGGCTGCGTACGATCCGGTCCAATCTGCGCCATTACCAGCCCGAGTACCGGACGATTATTCCGGAAACGCGCATCGGGTTCGGGCGCAAGGGGCAATCGCTGCGCGACATCGTGCTGTGTATCGACCAGAGCGGTTCGATGGCGCCGTCGGTGGTGTACGCCAGCGTGTTCGCGGCGGTGCTGGCCAGCATCAAGGCGGTCAGTACATCGGTGGTGGTGTTCGATACGGCCGTGATCGACCTGACGCCGATGCTGGCCGATCCGGTCGATGTGCTGTTCGGTACGCAGCTGGGCGGCGGCACCGATATCAATCGGGCGCTGGGGTATTGCCAGGGCTTGATCGAGCGGCCGGCCGATACCATTTTCGTGCTGATCAGCGATTTGTACGAGGGCGGGAATAATGCCGAGATGCGCAGACGAGCCGCGGCGATGGTGGCGGCGGGCGTGCAGGTGATTGTGCTGCTGGCGCTCGACGATAACGGGGCGCCCGGTTATGACCACGCGAATGCGGCGTATTTTGCGGCGCTCGGGGCACCGTGTTTTGCGTGTACGCCGGATTTGTTCCCGGAGCTGATGGCTGCGGCGATCAAGCGCAGCGATGTGGGACAGTGGGCTGCGGAGGCGGGGATTGTGGGGATTAAGCCGTAACTCGTCGTTCCCGCGCCAAGGCGGCGCGGGAACGACGTTTGAGAGCTTACGGTGCTATCGACGTCGCCTCATACGCCCCGATATCGAGCTGGCTGATCACCGGCCGGCCGACCCAGAACGCCACGTGCTTGTACTGCGCCACCGGCGTGAGCGAATATCCCGTCGCCGACACCCCAGGATCGGTGCCCGCATTGACCACCAGCGGCGATGGCGTCGGCCGCAAATCGTACGTCGCGCGGTTCACGAACCCCGGCGCGATCGAGCGGTAATTGGTCTTGGCCACCGTGCTGACCTGCGTACTCAAGGTCCCGATCCCCGAAAAGATATTATTCTGCAGCAGTACCGGCTTGGTCACGCCCGAACCGACCATCACGAACACCCCGCGCGCCGTATCGTCGTTCACAAACGTGTTATTCACCACATACAAATCGTGCCCGGTATTGGTGGCGCCCTCTTCCCCGTAAGCGAGCATCGCCCCGTTCTGGTTGGCGGCCGGCTGCTGGATCACATTGCCGATCACGTACGAGGTGCCCGCATTCGGCAAATCGATCTCGTAACTCGGCTGCCCCGCCGCCGTCGAACCGGTCTCGCCCGGACGCAGGCTGGAAAAACGGTTGTACAGGATATGGTTGGTCTGCGCGCGCGACTTGAGGTTGTGGCCCACGTGCGCATCATGCGAGAAGTTGCGGCGGAACATCAAACTGCGCACCTTGCCGATATACAGATTGTGCGTCTGCCCCGTCCCATACCCGTTGCGGCCGAATTCGGTGCCTTCGATGACGATATCGCTGAGCGGATTCGCACCGCTGAGAATGCCATTTTCATTGCTATGAAGGAAACTATTGCGCAAGGTAAAGCCCGTCCCTTCCAGGCGCAGCGCCGCGCCGTTGCGGTCCGGAACCTTGGCGCCGTACATTTCCACGTTTTCGATCAGCACGGTGTTGCCGACCACCACCCAGATCGCCTTGCCCATCGCATTCTTGCCGGCCGCATCGATGCGCGGACGGCCGTTCACGCCCTGGATCGTCAGGTAACTGGCGTAAATGGCGCAAACGTCGCCGCTGTACACCACGCCACCTTCAATCTGGATCCGGTCGCCGTTTTTTGCCGCCGCAATCGCGCGGCACGGGGTCGCGTAGGTCTTGCCCGGGCCAACGCTCAAAATCGCGGCCGAGGCCACACCTTGCACGCCCAACACTGCCACTGCCGACACGCAAGCAGCACGCACTATGTTTTTCTTTATCATTTTGTCTCCAGGGGGAGCAGGTGGGCGTACGGACGCATCCCTGCGAAAAATCAACTTGGTACATGACCATTGTCAAAGCGTCATCCTGCGCGTATGGTAACCGCAAGTTGTCGATTCTACGAGGAAGTTATCAGCACCGTCGCGCCTGAGACACGCCCGGCCGTGGCCGGCCGCTCAGGGAACCTGCACGTTGAGGCGCTTGCCGAGCTTGCGCAGTTCGCCGCTGTCGACATAGGCATTGAAGGCGCGGTCGAAGCGCGCGCGCATGATGTCGTATTCCGGGCGCTTGGGGAAGGCGAAAAAACCACGTTGCAGGGAAATGGTGCGGCCGACCGGCACCACCTTGCCCTCCAGCGCCAGCAGCGGAATCACCGGCTCGGTATTGCGCACGTTGCTGGCAAACAAGTCCACCCGCCCGTGCGCCAGCATGGTCAGTGCCGATTCGACCGAATTGGTCACGCTGACCGACAAGTCCTTGAGTGCGGCATTGAACTCGTCTCCGTAGGCCCAGCCGTTGATGATGACGATGCGCTTGCCGCGCAGCGAGGCGTAGAGGCCATCCCAGGCGAACGGGGCGGTGCTGCGCGAAAAGAACACCATCTGGTCCTGGTAAAAAGGACGTTCGGAGAAGATGAAGAGCTCAAGCCGCTCGGGCGATTTGTAGGGGCCGACGAGGATATCGGCCTGCCCCTGCGCCGCCATCGACTGCGCGCGCGCCCACGGGTACAGCTCGAAATGCACCGGCTGGCCCAGTTCGCCGGCAATGGCGCGGATGATCTCGACCGCCATGCCCGAAAATTCGCCATTGGCGCGCTCGTACACGCGCGCAAAGTGCGCGCCGACGACGAGCAGCTCGCGCGGCGCGGCACCAGCCGGCAGGGCCAAGGCCGCGGCCGCGCCCAGCAACAGGGCGCGTCTGGCAACATCCACAGGGGAATCGGAGCGCTTCATGGCGGAAATTGTTTTCTCAATAAGAACAATTGTACTGCCGCCAGCGCTCGCGCGGGAATTACTTGACGGTCACCGTAATCGACTTGCTCATCGGCGTGCCGTAAGACTGGTGCGCACCGTTGGCGAACTGCATCGTCAGGGTGTACTCGCCCGGTGGCAGCTTGACGTCGGTTTCGGTCTGGCCCTTGCCGAAATGCAAGTGCTTGTCGTCGAAGGGGATCGAATCGCCTTCCTTGATCGCGGCGCCGTTGATGACCAGGTGATGATGGCCCGAATTGGCCACCAGCGCGCCGGCCGGCTTGACATCCATGCCTTCGACGGCGAATTTCACCTTGAACGGGCTCTTGACGGTCGCGCCGTCGGCCGGCTCGACGAACGAGACCGATTGGGCCGACGCGGCCGCCATGGCCAGCAGGGATGCGGAAAAGACGACGTGCTTGATGAAAGATTTCAAGTGAATTCCTTTGCGGTTGGTAAAAGGCTGCCTGGCGCAGGGTGCGCCAAACGTTGCCTATTTTGCACGTGGGCGCCGGCAAGCGCCACACATTAGCCTGGCTTAGTCATTCTTGATGACGATGCTCGGAAACTTGCTGGTCATGTCTTTCGCCTTTTCGGCGATCTTGATGGCCACCTTGCGCGCAATGTCCTTGTAGATCTGCGCCACCGGGCCGTTGGGCTCGGCCACCACCGTCGGGCGGCCCGAATCGGTCTGTTCGCGGATCGACATCGTCAGCGGCAAGGCGCCGAGGAATTCCACGCCGAAGTCGGTGCACATTTTCGCCCCGCCGCCATGGCCGAAAATGGCTTCGGTGTGGCCGCAGTTCGAGCAGATGTGCGTGCTCATGTTTTCCACCACGCCGAGGATCGGAATGCCGACTTTCTCGAACATTTTCAAGCCCTTGCGGGCGTCGAGCAGGGCGATGTCCTGCGGCGTGGTGACGATCACCGCGCCCGTGACCGGCACTTTTTGCGACAGGGTCAGCTGGATGTCGCCGGTGCCTGGCGGCATGTCGACGATCAGGTAATCGAGGTCGCGCCAGTTGGTTTGCTCCAGTAACTGCTGCAGCGCCTGCGTGACCATCGGGCCGCGCCACACCATCGGCTCGTCCGGATCGATCATGAAGCCGATCGAGGACACTTGCAGGCCGTGGTTTTCCAGCGGCTCCATGGTCTTGCCGTCGGTGGTTTCCGGACGCCCGTTAATCCCCAGCATCATCGGCTGCGACGGACCATAAATGTCCGCGTCCAGCACGCCAACGCTGGCGCCCTCGGCCGCCAGTGCCAGCGCCAGGTTGACCGCCGTGGTCGACTTGCCCACGCCACCCTTGCCGGATGCCACCGCGATGATGTTCTTCACGTTCGGCATGATCTTCAAGCCGCGCTGCACGGTGTGGGAAATGATCTTGGAATACACGTTCGGATTGATCCGGCCCGCGCCCGGCAGGGCCTGCAGGGCGGCCACGATGGCGCTGCGGATGGGGTCGATCTGGCTTTTGGCCGGATAGCCGAGTTCGACGTCGAGCGCGATATCGTTGCCGTCGAGCTTGATATTCTTGATCGTCTTGGAAGAAACGAAATCTTTCTGGGTGTTCGGATCGATAACCGCCGTCAGTGCATTCTTGACGTCTTCTACTGTGATGCTCATGTAAATCTCCAGGGAATATGATGCCGAAACATGCCGAAGTTTAGCGCAAATCGCCCTGTCAAGCCTTGCCTGAATGGCAAATCCGGGCAAACCCCTGTGCGCAGTCGGGTCATCCGCTGGTAAAATGCTTCTCTGTTTTTCTTGATAAACTTTCCAATAAGCGCATTTCAACCATGACTCGCAAGCTGTTCGTCACCACCGCCCTGCCTTACGCCAACGGCGCCTTTCACATCGGCCACATGATGGAATACATCCAGGCCGATATCTGGGTCCGTTTTCAGCGAATGCAACGCGATGCGGACGGCCAGCGTGAAGTCCACTTCGTCTGCGCCGACGATACCCACGGCACGCCGATCATGATCGCGGCCGAAAAGGAAGGCATCACGCCCCAGGAATTCGTGGCCAAGATCGCGGCCGACCGTCCGCAATACCTGGACGGCTTCCACATTGCCTTCGATAACTGGTACTCGACCGATTCGCCTGAAAACGTGGAGCTGTCGCAAGGCATCTACCGCAAGCTGCGCGATACCGGCCTGATCGTCACCAAGACGGTCGACCGCTTCTTCGACCCGGTCAAGGGCATGTTCCTGGCCGACCGCAACATCAAGGGCGAGTGCCCGAAATGCGGCGCCAAGGACCAGTACGGCGACAATTGCGAAGTCTGCGGCGCGGCCTACCAGCCGACCGAACTGGTGAACCCGTTCTCGGTGTTCACCGGCTCCACGCCAATCCTGAAGCCATCGGAACAGTATTTCTTCGCCCTGTCGGACCCGCGCTGCTACACCTTCCTCAAGGAATGGCTGAACACGCCTGGCCGTTTGCAGTCGGAAATGGTGAACAAGGTCTCCGAGTGGCTCGGCGACGCCGGCGAGAAACTGGCCGACTGGGATATTTCGCGCGATGCGCCCTACTTCGGCATCCCGATTCCTGATGCGCCGGGCAAGTTTTTCTATGTGTGGCTGGACGCGCCGGTCGGCTACCTGGCCAGCCTGAAAAATTACTGCAGCAAAAAAGGGATGGATTTCGATGCCCTGCTGAACGATCCGGACACCGAGCAAGTCCACTTCATCGGCAAGGATATCGTGTCCTTCCACCTGCTGTTCTGGCCAGCGATGCTCAATTTCGCCGGCCACCCGGTGATCGACAAGCTGAAAGTCAATGTGCACGGCCACCTGACACTGAACGGTGAAAAGATGGCGAAGTCGCGCGGCACCGGCATTTCGCCGCTGCGCTACCTCGACCTGAAGATGAATCCGGAATGGCTGCGCTACTACATTGCCTTCAAGCTGAACTCGAAGGTGGAAGACCTCGACTTCAACGGCGAGGACTTCATTGCGCGCGTGAATAGCGACCTGATCGGCAAATACGTCAACATCGCCAGCCGCTGCGCCGGCTTCATCGCCAAGAATTTCGAGGGCAAGCTGACCTCCACCCTGTCGCCGCACGCGCAGCAGTGGATCGGGCGCGCGCTGACGGTTGACGGCAATGAACGCCAGGCCAGCATCGCCGCCAACTTCGAGAGCCGCGAGTTCGGCAAGGCGCTGCGCGAAATCATGGAAATCGCCGACATCACCAACCAGTATGTCGATGAAAACAAGCCGTGGATCTTGGCCAAGGACCCGGAAAAAACAGCGCAACTGCACGATGTCTGCACTACCGCGCTGATCTTGTTCCGCCAGATCACCATCATGCTCTCGCCGGTACTGCCGCAAATTGCCGCCAAGGTCGCCGAATTCCTGCGCGACGACGCATTGAGCTGGAGCGACACGACGGGCGCCGCCGTGTACGAAACCATGCTCGGCCGCGAAATCGGCGCCTACAGCCACCTGATGACCCGCATCGATGCCAAGATGGTCGAAGCGCTGATCGACAAGCCGGCCGTGGTGGCCGTGCCTGCACCGGCGCCAGCCGTCGCCGCGCCGGCACTCGACGCGCCGGAGCGCGGCGATATCGAAGAACTGGCGCCGGAAATCAAGATCGACGACTTCACCAAGATCGACCTGCGCATCGCCAAGATCGTCAACTGCGAACAGGTGGACGGCTCCGACAAGCTGCTGCGCCTGACCCTGGACGTGGGCGAAGGCCGTCTGCGCAACGTGTTCTCCGGCATCAAGTCGGCCTACACGCCCGAGCAACTGATCGGCAAACTGACCGTGCTGGTGGCCAACCTGGCGCCGCGCAAGATGAAATTCGGCGTCTCCGAAGGCATGGTTCTGTGCGCGTCAGCCGCCGATGAGAAAGCCAACCGTATCGACGGACCGCCCGGCTTGTATGTGCTGGAACCATGGCCGGGCGCGCAGCCGGGCATGCGTATCAGCTAAGGACGCCGATGAACCTCGTGGTGCGCCCGGCTGGCGATGACGACGCCCAACTGATCGCCGACCTGACCCGGGCTTCCTGGGCCGGTACGGTGACAGTGACGTCGAGCGGCCACCGCGAGACCGCCCAGCGCGTGGCCGAACAGCTGCGCGACGGCGGCGCCTTCATCCTGTTGCTGGACGATGCACCGGTCGGCTCGGTGCGCTGGGCTCCCCACGAATTCGAGCCGGACGTATGGGAAATCCGGCGCATGGGCGTGCTGCCGCAATACCGCGGCGGCAACCTGTCGCAGCACCTGCTCGAAGCGGTGATCCACCAGGGCCTGGCCAGCGGCGTGCAGGAACTGCGCCTGGCCGTGCGCGACGACCAGCCCAGGCTGCTCGACCTGTACGCCGCCTACGAATTCGAGCTGGCCGACGAACTTGAATACTCCCACGCCAACGCGCTCGAACCGCCGCCGCGCGTCATGCGGCGCGTGCTGCGCCATTGAGACGATCGCTACGCTTGTACCTAATCGCATGGCTGCCGATATCGGGCGCCGCAAGCGGGGGGCTATAATGTCGCGCTTGACGAGAAAAACAACATGCCCCGCACCTGCGCCCTCATGGCGCCGGCCGGGGTGGTGGGCCCGGGGCCCGAACCTTCTTACTTTTGAGTGGTATCTATGACCGAATTGACTTCCTTGAGGCACATCCCGCACGCCAACCTGTTTCGCAAGGGCGACGTGTTCGTACTGTTCGGCGAACTGTTCGGCCGCGGCTACGCTAACGGCCTGATCGATGAGGCACGCAAGGCCGGCATGACCATCGTCGGCATCACCGTCGGCCGGCGCGACGAGAACAACGCGCTGCGCGCACTCAACGAAGAAGAACTGGCCGAAGCCGAAGCCAAGCTGGGCGGACGCATCATCAACGTGCCGCTGATGGCCGGTTTCGACCTCGACGCGCCCGAAGGCGAACAGAACCCGACCGAGATGCTGTCCGGCCTCACCCTCAAGGGCTGGCAGGACGAAAAGCTGGACTGGGCCGCGGTCGAGCGCTGCCGTGAAGTCGGCGTGCGCCGCTTCGCCGCCTCCGCCGCCCAGGCCATGGCCGAGATCGACAAGCTCATTCCAGACGGCAGCAACGTCTTCTTCGCCCACACCATGGCCGGCGGCATTCCGAAGATCAAGGCTTTCCTGGCCATCGCCAACCGCATCTACAAGGGCCGCGGCGAGCGCTTCATGTCCTCGCGCGAACTGCTCGATAGCGACCTCGGCAAGCTGATTTTGATGAACTTCGACGAAGTCACCGCCAACACCCTGCAACACCTGATTACCGCCAGCGCCGCCATCCGCGATCGCATCACCGCCAAGGGCGGCCAGGTGCGCTACACGGCCTACGGCTACCACGGCAGCGAGATCCTGATCGACGGCAAGTACCAGTGGCAGACCTACACCAACTACACCCAGGGCTACGCCAAGATGCGCCTCGAAAGCGTTGCGCAGGCAGCCTGGGCGCAGGGAGTCAGCGCGACCGTGTTCAACTGCCCGGAAATCCGCACCAACTCGTCGGACATTTTCGCGGGTGTCGAACTGTCGCTGTTCCCCCTGCTCGCCGCCCTGAAACGCGAAGGCGGCGGCGCCTGGGCCGAGCAGCAATGGGCCACCTGCCAGGAACTGCTGAACGACGGTGTCTCGCTGCAAAGCCTGATCGACCAGATCGAGGCCTATAACAATGACCCGGTCAGCGCCAGTTTCCGCAATTTCGATGCCTGGCCGATGGACAACACGCCGCCCCTGGCGGAAGTAATGATCGGCACCTCGGACGACATGACCAAGCTGCACAAGGACCGCAAGGCCCTGATCACCGACCACCTGAGCGCGCTGGTGCTGGAAAGCGCCGGTCCGCTGATGTTCTACGGCGCGGCCGAGAAAATTGCCCCGGTGGTGTGGCTCAATCACGACATCATCGCCAAGCAACTGAACCTGCTGCACCCGTAAGCGCGCGAGCGCAACTGGTCGTCGGCCGCCATGGCGGCCGACGAATTCCCCCTGCCGCCTTGCTCGCGGTAAAATAGCATTGTCCGCTACCCAAGTCGCTACCCGCGTCGCTACCCGTGTCCATATCATGAAACTGACCAAACAATTCCAGCTTTACGAATCCGACCACACCAAGTTCATCCGCGAACTCAAGGCCAAGAATCCCGAGATGGAGGCCGGTCAGATCGCCGGCCGTGCGCTGCTGTGGGACAAGGCACCGACTTCCCTGGCCGAGCAGGATAAAACCAAGGAATCGCGCGTCAGCCAACAAGCGTACGTGTACCAGAACAAACTCTGACGTCCAGGGGCGAGACCATGTTGCCAGAAGAGGCGGCGACGGAAGAACTCGCCACCGAGCCGGGTGGCTTGCCCACCGACGCGCCTGCCGCGCCGCTCGAGCTGCCGGCGGTGCTGGAAACGCCGCCCGAAGTGCCCGCCTTTGCCCGTTTATACGGCGAGCCGCTGCTGCGCATGCCGACCGACCTGTTCATCCCGCCCGACGCGCTCGAAATCTTCCTCGACGCCTTCGAAGGTCCGCTCGACCTGCTGCTGTACCTGATCCGCAAGCAAAACTTCAACATCCTCGACATTCCGATGGCGCAGGTCACCCTGCAATATCTGAAATATGTCGACCAGATCCGCCTGCACAACCTGGAACTGGCCGCCGAATACCTGCTGATGGCCGCCATGCTGATCGAAATCAAATCGCGCATGCTGCTGCCGCAGCGCGTGGTCGACGACGACCTGCTCGACACCTACGATCCGCGCGCCGACCTGGTGCGGCGCCTGCTCGACTACGAGCAGATCAAGCTGGCCGCCTACGAAATCAACGCCATTCCCCAGCTCGACCGCGACTTCACCCGTCCCGCCTTGTTCGTCGAACAGAGCAACATCCCCAACTGGCCCGATGTCGACCCGGTGGACTTGCAGCGCGCCTGGCTGGACGTGCTCAAGCGCGCCAAGCTGACCCAGCATCACCGCATCAGCCGCCAGGAACTGTCGGTGCGCGAGCACATGACCTCGATCTTGCGGCAACTGCAATCGGCGCGCTTCGTGGAATTCGCCGATTTGTTCCAGGGCCAGGGCGGCGTGCCCATCGTCGTGGTGCACTTCGTGGCCATGCTGGAACTGGCCAAGGAAACCCTGATAGAAATTACCCAAGCCGAACCGTTCGCGCCGATTTACGTGCGCCTCGCCTACTCCCCGGCGTAAGCCGATTCATTTGATACCCGTTTGAGGAACTGCCCCCATGAAAATCATCTCTTCCGTTGAAGAACTGCGCGACCAGCTCAGCGGCCAGCTGCGCACGGCCTTCGTGCCGACAATGGGCAACCTGCACGAAGGGCATCTGTCGCTGATGCGTCTGGCGCGCAAGCATGGCGACCCGGTGGTGGCCTCGATCTTCGTCAACCGCCTGCAGTTCGGGCCGAACGAAGACTTCGACAAATACCCGCGCACCTTCCAGGCCGACGTCGAAAAGCTCGAAAAGGAAGGCGTGTATGTGCTGTTTGCGCCGACCGAGAAGGACTTGTACCCTGAACCGCAAGAATTCCGCGTCAGCCCGCCGCAAGACCTCGGCAATACGCTCGAAGGCGAATTCCGTCCGGGCTTTTTCACGGGCGTGACCACCATCGTCCTGAAACTGTTTTCGTGCGTACAACCGAAGGTTGCCGTGTTCGGCAAGAAGGATTACCAGCAGCTGATGATGGTGCGCAACATGAGCCGTCAATTCGCCCTGCCGACGCAGATCATCGCGGCCGAGACCTGGCGTGCCGACGACGGGCTGGCGCTGTCGTCGCGCAATATGTACCTGTCGGAAGCTGAGCGGGCTGAAGCGCCGGCGCTGTACCAGAGTCTGAATGCCGTGGCCAATGAAGTGCGTTCCGGCCACCTGGACATTTTCCAGCTTGAACACAAGGCGATGGAAGACCTGGCGCGGCGCGGCTGGAAGCCGGATTACATCTCGATCCGCAAGCAAAACGACCTGCAGCCGCCGACCGCGGGCGACCTGGCGCAAGGCGCGCCGCTGGTGGTCCTCGCCGCGGCCAAGCTCGGTACCACCCGCCTGATCGACAACCTCGAAATCTGACACCGCCGCGCCAACGCTGACACAGGAAGGCGAAAAGCTCCGACACCCGGGACACCCGGGGTCAAGGGATTCGGCTATAGCGAAAACATACGTAACAAGAATGATGAGATCGACTCCCGGTTGATTGCACGCTACTGCCTGGCCATGGAACCCGAGCCATGGACGCCACCGCCCCTGGAGCAGCGTCAGCTACGGGCCTGGACGTTGCGCGTTCAAGCATTAAAAGACATTCGGCAGCAGGAAGTGAACCGGTTAGAAGCCCACACGGTTGCCGGCATGCGGGACGTTGCAGCCCATGTGACGCAGCACATCGTCTGGCTCGATGCCGAAATCAACAAGCTGGAGAACGAGATCGACGATCACATCGACCGGCATCCTGGGCTCAAGGACGATGCGCGTCTCATTGCCAGCATCCCTGGGATCGGCATGACGACTGTCGCCCGACTCCTCGGTCACCTTGGAGACATTCGGCGCTTCGACAATGCGAAGGCCTTCGCTGCCTTCCTGGGCGTCACCCCAAAGCAGCGCACTTCAGGCAGCTCGGTGAGAGGAAGAACGATGGTGAGCAAGGCCGGCAACTCATCTTTGAGGGCAGCGCTGTTCATGCCAAGCATGGTGGCGCGCCGCCATAACCCGATCTTGCGACAGTTCGCCGAACGCCTGTTAGCCACCGGAATGTCGAAAAAGGCCGTTATCGGCGCCGTGATGCACAAGCTGACACACCTGATCTACGGTGTGATTCGCACAGGCGCCCCCTTTGACGCAAATTATTTACCGAACCGACTTGCTATTCAAGACGGTATCTGACCCCGGTTTTGCTCTGACCCCGGTTTTGCTTTTTCCAGGTCGCAGCCAAAATTCATCCGGCATCGCAGCGCAGCTCACTGAAATCAACTTCCTTGAGCTTGTCTTTGTGAATAAACACCATCAGCTTGGCGCCGTCCTGCCAGCACCACTGCAGCGTCTCATGCGAGACCAGCGTCATCAGGCATACCCAGTCCTTCTCCGGTGTTGGATCGTACGCCAGGGAATCGAAGGATGGATACCCGAGCAGGTAATCATCCGCTTGCAATTGCCATAAAGCACTGAACACGCGGTCCGCCTCCTGGCTATACTCGTCGAACGGCCAGTCATCGCGCAGCTCGTAATGCCGGGGAATGCTGATTCCTGCTTTGAAATCAAGTGCGGCACTGTGGCCCGGGTTCCTGTCGGAAGCGATGACATGCGCTAGCTGGTCTGGATTGTCCCAATAATAGGCGACGACATAATCGGGATCTCCCCAAAAACACTCGCCATCCTCGTCGCTCGCATAGAACAAGCTCAACACGCCCGTGCTCGGCAACGCCGACGGCGACGCGATATCACTGAAGTTAATCTGCCCGAGGAACCGATACTGGCCGACGGCGTGCGTCGGCCACACAAAGCCGGCCGGCACCATCGGCATGCCACCAAACCGGCTCGCTGACGCTGCGGCCACGCCGTCCAGCAAACGCATCTCGATACAGGGTTGCGCAATATCACGCAGGTAGCCGAGATGCGCTGTCAACGGCGCAAAATCCTCGGATGCCTGGATCGTGGCTGCCAACGCGTCGATATTCATTGCAATAATCTTTCTCCGCTAGCGAAAGTCATTCTAAGGGGTAAGCTGATCCGGCCTCAGAATCTGCCCTTGAACTTGCAGTTGCTGGCGCCGCGCTTGCGTGTTTTGCAGCGCTCTACTCGGGTCGTGCCTTGCGCGTCGTTATCGATCTCGACCGCGAACAGCCTGCCGTCGACGCAGCGCGCACTCCACAGCGCCGTGTCGCGCTCGTCGCTGCCTTGGTAGATCGCGCGCTTGATGCCGATGCATTTGATGCCCGCATCCGTCACCGCCTCTCCCAGCGCCGCCTTGCGTTTGGTTTGCGTCATCTTGGCCAGCGTCATGTGGACCGGATTGGCGCATGCCGCGCCCGAAAACACGGCGATCAGGGCGCCTGCGATCACACGTGAGATCAATTTTTTCCCCACAAAATTTCCTTTATTCAGTGCCAGCACGGCCGGCGACACGTTCGATTGTTCGGATTCCCGCTTCCATTTTTTTGCGCGCGGAGGCATTGGCCGAGTGCACCCGCATCGCAGGCGGGCGAAAACCCGCGGTGAATACCTGTTCCTCGATCCACAGCACGACGTCGTAACCGGTGCCGCGCGCGTCATCGCCCAGATCGTGGTCGAGGCTGATGTGCGTCACGTCCCCGCTCGCCAGCAAGGCAATCGCCTCGTCCGGCCAGTACACCCGCACCCAGCCATCGGGCGTAGCTCGCTCATCGTCCAGATAGACTTTCATGCGTAATGGCATTTTAGCAAGATAACCTCCGTCAATGGATCACAAAGCTATATCCCGTCCCCATCCATTTCCGGATCGGCACGCCAAACATGACGGCGGGCGCAAAGCGGCACTTTAACAGCGCGCGAATGGCGGCTTTGTCCAGCGCCTCGAATCCACTCGTTTTCATGACCCGCGCATCGATCACCTGACCGTCCTGCGCAACCAGAAAGGCGGCGGTGACCAAGCCTTCTTCCCCGTTGCGCAGCGAACCTTTAGGGTAGTCCGGCGAGGTGCAATATCGGAACGGCGACCACGGCGATGGAACAATCCGGGCCTCCACGTCGACAGAGGGCGTCTCGTCCGGTGTCTTCGGGGTGTCGCTTGGCGGCGCGGCCGCTACCGTCGGAGCCACGCCGGCGCTATCCTGGGCCTGCGCACCGGCGCTCGCGGCCAGCAGGCTGGCAAGCAGAAGGAGACGTCCGATCCGGACGGGTGAGAGCAATGCGCCGTTCTTCATGTGGATTCTCGGTCGTGAAAGAACCGGGGTCAGACCTCCGATCAGAAATCTTTCTAATCGGAGGTCTGACCCCGGTTAAGCAACAAAGGGAACGCGCAGGGTCAGGTGCTGACGTTTTGCGCCCAGGCCAGTGCCGACAGGTGGGCCTTGTTGACGTCGACCGGCAATATGTTGATCGACTTGGCCAGCGAGGCCACCAGCTGCGAGTTGAGCTCGCACGCTTCAGCCAGCGCCAGGTACGGACCATAGGCGCCGCCACGGGTGAGCAGCGCGCGCACCACTTCGTCCGGCAGCTGGATGGTCTCGAGCACTTCTTTCATCGACAGGCCCAGCAGACGGTCGAGCAGCGAGAACATGCCGGTCATGAACAGGTTTTCGCTCTCGCTGCGCGGCAAGCCTTTGTTGCCGAGCAGCTCGGTCAGGCGGCCGCGCACGACCGCCGTTTCCATCAGCACCGGCGAGTAGCCGCTGGTGCTGGCCGTGGCCAGCAACAGGGTCAGCCAGCGGTACATCGGCGAGTAGCCGAGCATGGTGATGGCCTGGCGCAGCGATTGAATTTCGCGCCCGACCCCGAAACCGGCCGAGTTGATGAAGCGCAGCAGCTTGTACGAGAGCGCCGGATCGCGCTTGAGCACGCTTTCGATCTTGGGAATGTCTTCGTTCTTTTGCACCATCTGCATCAGCTGCAGGATGATGGTCTGGGCCGGGTTCATGCCCTTGACGGGCGTGCCGGCGCGCGGCGTCAGGTGCAGCTTGCCGACGAAGGCATCGAGCCCGAGCGCGGCGCAGGCATCGAAGTCGGCCCAGGTGGTGACCGGACGGCCCACCATGCGCACCGACGATTGCTTGGCGGCCGCATAGGTGCGCGCCTGAGCCGCCACGTCGGCGCCCGAGAAGCGCACTTCGATGTAGGAAGCGCTCATGCCCAGGTTCTTGCCGAGGTGGGCCAGGTCGCCGTCGCGCACCGAAATGCCGACGCCGCCGGCGCGCAAGCCCTGCACCGCGGCCAGGGTGTCCGGGTCGGCCAGGTCGGAAGCCTTCATGGTCAGCACGGTGCGCTCGGGCGGCATGGCGAACAGGGCGTCGGTCGAAAGCATGTTCGGGACCGCGTCGAGGAACAGGACTTTGTCTTTCAGCAGCCAGCCGTGCTCGTCGTCATTGACGTTTTCGGCGACGAAGCCGATCAGCGCCTCGAGCTCTTCGTCGGTGACGGGCTGGCCTTCGTGATGCTGCCAGGATAATTCATAACCGATCACGCGCTGCTTGGGATCGAGCAGGGGTTCGCGGACGATAAAGTTTGATTCGTGCATTGTATGGGTCGTGTAGGTGATGCCATGCGAAAGCGGGGCAATGCGCCCCGCCTGACTCAAAATCTCAGCCGGCTTAAAAGCCCAGGCTGTCCAGCAGATCGTCGACCTGGCCCTGGTTCGACACCACGTCGTGCCGGGTGGGGTCGATCTGCGGGCCATTGAGCAGCCCGTTGTCGTATTCGCGCTTGACCTCGGCCGGCGCAAAATCGACCAGCATCTGCACCAGTTGCTGTTCCAGGTTGCGGGTAATGGTGGTCACCTTGGTGATCACTTGCCCGGTCAGGTCCTGGAAGTCCTGGGCCATCATGATGTCCATCAGGTAGCCCTTGGTGGCGCTGCTGGCGCTGCGTGCCTGGGCCATGGCCGCCACGCTGCGCTCGGCCAGCGCGCGCCATTCGGCGTCGCTGGTGGCGGGCGCGTCGAGCAGCGACTGCCACGAGGCCGACAGGCCGGCCGCGCCGCTGTCGATCTGGTCCTGCAGGGGGCCAGCCCCTTCGGTCGCGGTGAGCACCTTCTGGGCTGCCTGTTCGGACAGGCGCGCCACGTAGTCGAGGCGGTCGCGCGCATCCGGAATGTCGCTGGCGGCTTTTTCGATCAATTTGTCCAGGCCAAGGCCGCGCAGGCTCTCGTGCAGCGCGCGCGTCATGTGGCCGATACGGCTGAGGAACTCGTCGTGCACGCCCGGCTCGTCCGAACCACCGTCCGCCTGGCCCGCGCCTCCGGTGAGGTGCTCGCTCATGGTCACGCTCCGCTTTTTTCGAGCTTCTCGAAAATCTTGTTCAGCTTTTCGTCGAGCGTGGCGGCCGTGAACGGCTTGACGACATAGCCATTGGCGCCGGCCTGGGCGGCGGCGATGATGTTCTCTTTTTTGGCTTCGGCCGTCACCATCAGCACCGGCAGCTTGGCCAGCGCGGGGTCGGCGCGGATGTTTTGCAGCATGGTCAGGCCATCCATATTGGGCATGTTCCAGTCCGAGACCACGAAGTCGAAGGTTTCGCTACGCAGCTTGGCCAGCGCCATGACGCCGTCTTCCGCCTCGTCGACATTGGCATAACCCAGTTCTTTCAACAGATTACGCACAATGCGGCGCATCGTGGAGAAATCGTCAACAACTAAAAAACGCATCTTTGGATCAGCCATTAAATTACTCCGTTGATTCTCTTACTTAGGTTATTGACAGACTTCCCCCTACTGGCGAAGCAGACTAAAGGATAGCAGTTTTGTTGCTGTGAAGCGAATAAACGAGCAGCAAAAAGACAGTAATTCGGGCCAAACCGGACCAAAGCGGATCAAACGCGCAACGCGCGGCTGCCATGCGTTGCCAGATAGCCAAGGACCATGCCCGGCAGCGCGCTCAGCGCCCCCACTTCGTGGGTGCCGCCCATGGCGATCGCTTCGCGCGGCATGCCGAACACCACGCACGATGCCTCGTCCTGGGCGAAGTTGTAGGCGCCCGCCGTTTTCATGTCGAGCATGCCGGCCGCGCCGTCCTTGCCCATCCCGGTCAGGATCACCCCGACCGCATTTTTGCCGGCCGCCTGGGCCGCCGAGCGGAACAGCACGTCGACCGAGGGGCGGTGCCGGTTGACCGGTTCGCTCTGCTCGATGCGGGTCACATAATTGGCGCCCGAACGCGCCAGCAGCAGGTGCGAGTGGCCCGGCGCGATATAGGCGTGGCCGGGCAGCACGCGCTCGTCGCCGGCCGCTTCGCGCACGCTGATCTTGCACAGGGTGTCGAGACGGCGCGCGAACGAGGTGGTGAACCCTTCCGGCATATGCTGGGCGATCAGGATGCCGGGGCAGTCGGACGGCATCTGCATCAGGAATTCGCGGATCGCTTCGGTGCCGCCGGTGGAGGCGCCGATGATGATCAGCTTTTCCGACGAGGTAAGCGGATTGCGCAGGGCCGGCAGCGCGCCGGCCGGCTTGTCGCCGGTGACGGTGCGCGGCTTGATGCGCGCCTTGGACGCGGCGCGGATCTTGTCCGAGATCAGTTCCGTGTATTCGCGCATGCCGCTCTGGATCGAGATCTTCGGCTTGGTCACGAAATCGACCGCGCCCAGTTCCAGCGCGCGCATGGTGATTTCGGAACCGCGCTCGGTCAGCGAGGACACCATCACCACCGGCATCGGGCGCAGGCGCATCAGCTTCTCGAGGAAGTCGAGGCCGTCCATCTTGGGCATCTCGACGTCGAGCGTGAGCACGTCCGGGTTGGTCTGCTTGATCAGTTCACGCGCCACCAGCGGATCGGGCGCCACGCCCACCACTTCCATGTCGGGCTGGCTCGAAATGATCTCGCTCATGACGCTGCGGATCAGCGCCGAGTCGTCCACGATCAGTACTTTGATCTTCATATAGGGCTTTCAGGATTCAGGAGCGGTAGGCTAGAACAGATCGATCGCGCCGCCGACCGGTTCGACCTTGAGGCGGCTGGCGTAATCGAGTTCGCGCCGCGCCAGGGTATCGTTATGGGTCTGCATCAGCTTCTTGACCAGTACCTTGCCGGTGCGCGGGAAAAAATACACCTTGCGCGGCCAGATGTCGTTCAGGTCTTCGGCCACCACGCGCATCTTTTCGGTTTTCAGGAAGTTCATGACGAACGCCGCATTGCGTTCGCCCACGTTAATCGCGGTAAAGCCGCGCAGCACCGCGCCGCCGCCGAACACTTTCGCTTCCATGTTCTCGCGCCGCGCGCCGGCCTTGAGCAGGTCGTTGATCAGCACTTCCATCGCGTACGTCCCGTAGCGCATCGAGGCCGAAATCGGGCTGTTCGGGTCACTGCCGCCGTCCGGCAGCATGAAGTGGTTCATGCCGCCCAAACCGGTGACCTTGTCGCGGATGCAGGCCGACACGCAGGAACCGAGCACCGTCACGATCAGCATGTCCTTGGGCGTGTAGTAGTACTCGCCCGGCAGGATCTTGGCCGCGTCGCAGTCGAAGGTGCGGTCGTAATACACGTTGGTTGCGAATTGTTCTTTGATTTCGATAGCCATGTTCAGTTCTCAGTTCACTGCGGGTCGCATCAGCTCCGGCGACCATCGAGTTCGTACACGGTTTTGCCACGCAGTTTGAGCGACTCCGACACATACAGGAAATTCTCGGAGTGGCCGGCAAACAGCAGTGCGTCGGGCTTCATCAGCGGCACGAAGCGCGACAGGATCTTGCGCTGGGTCGCCTTGTCGAAATAGATCATCACGTTACGGCAGAAAATGACGTCGAACGGGCCTTTCAGGGGCCAGCCGTCGCCCAACAAATTGAGCTGCTTGAAGGTGACCAGCTGGCGCAGTTCGGGACGCACGCGCACCATGCCCTCCTGGTCGCCCTTGCCGCGCAAGAAAAAGCGCCGCGCCCGTTCCGGTTCGAGCTTGTCGATGCGGTCGATCCCGTAGACGCCGTTGGCGCCCGTGGCCAGCACGTTGGTGTCGATGTCGGTGGCGATGATCTGCACCGGCGGCGTGAGCGTGTTGAACGCTTCGCACACGGTCATGGCGATCGAATACGGTTCCTCGCCGGTGGAAGCGGCCGAGCACCAGATCTGGATCGGATGGTCGCGCAGCTTTTTCACATGCTCGGCCAGCAGCGGGAAGTGGTGCGACTCGCGGAAGAACGAGGTCAGGTTGGTGGTGAGCGCGTTGGTGAACGACTCCCACTCCTCGCCCAGGCGCCCCGCTTCCAGGTCGTCCAGGTAGCGCCCGAACGAGACGATGCCGGTGGCGCGCAGACGGCGCGCCAGGCGGCTGTAGACCATTTCCTGCTTGCTGTCGGCCAGCGAAATGCCGGCGCGCTCGTAAATCAGCGCGCGCACGCGCTCAAAATCACTTTTGGTGAAGTTGAATTCCTTGACGGTTTCCGTTTTCGTTTGCGTCACCTTGCTTCACCCTGTTTCCGTTTGTATGCGCGTGCGGCCGGCTGGCCGCCGGCCGCTTAAAACTCTTCCCAGTCGTCTCCCGGCGCCGCCGCGGCCAGCTTGCGCGGCTTGGCCGCCGGCGCCGGCCTGGCCACGGTGGCGACCGCGCGCGCCGGGGCGCGCTGCGGCGCCGGCGCGGCGCGCGATGGGGCAGGCGCATGCACGGCCGCCTTGCGCTCGTCGCCATTGAGCTTGAAGATGCTCACGGCGGCGGCCAGCAACTGCGCCTGCTCCTGCATGCTTTCCGCCGCTGCCGCGGCTTGCTCGACCAGGGCCGCGTTCTGCTGCGTCATTTCGTCCATCTGGGTGATGGCCTGGTTGACTTCCTCGATGCCGTTGCTCTGTTCCTGGGTCGCCGCGGTGATCTCGCCCATGATGTCGGCCACCTGCTTGATCGAGGTCACGATCAGGTCCATGGTCTGGCCGGCTTCGTCG
This sequence comes from Massilia scottii, assembly GCF_030846495.1. Lineage (NCBI taxonomy): Bacteria > Pseudomonadati > Pseudomonadota > Betaproteobacteria > Burkholderiales > Oxalobacteraceae > Massilia > Massilia scottii. The sequence goes on from NZ_JAVCWM010000037.1 coordinate 35,166, forward strand.
ACCAGCTTGCTGCCGGCATCGACCTTGTCGACCGAGTCGCCGATCAGCGACTTGATTTCCTTGGCCGCACCGGCCGAGCGCTGCGCCAGGTTGCGCACTTCCGAGGCCACCACCGCGAAGCCGCGGCCCTGTTCGCCGGCGCGCGCCGCTTCCACCGCGGCATTCAGCGCCAGGATGTTGGTCTGGAAGGCGATGCCGTCGATGACGCCGATGATGTCGACGATCTTGCGCGAGCTTTCCTTGATCGAGCCCATCGTATCGACAACCTGCGACACCACGGCGCCGCCCTTGACCGCCACCGACGATGCCGACACGGCCAGCTGGTTGGCCTGGCGCGCATTGTCGGCATTCTGCTTGACGGTGCTGGTCAGTTCTTCCATCGAGCTGGCCGTTTCTTCGAGCGAACTGGCTTGCGACTCGGTGCGCGACGACAGGTCGGCGTTGCCCGAGGCGATTTCCTGCGAAGCCACGGTGATCATGTCGGTCCCGGAGCGCACGTCGCCGACGGTCTTCGACAGGCTGTCGTTCATGTCCTTGAGCGCCTGCAGCAGTTCGCTCGTTTCATCCTTGCCCTCGACCCGGATTTCCGAGGTCAGTTCGCCCGCGGCGACCTTCTTGGCCACCCGTACGGCGCCCAGCAGAGGCGCGGCGATCGAGCGCGTGATGACCAGGGCGCACACCACGCCCAGCGCCACGGCCAGGGCGCACACCGCGAACATGATCATGCCCACGCGCTGGTCGGCCAGCACCGACTTCTTGAGGAAATCGTCCGCTTCCAGTTGCTGCTTGTCGACCAGCTTGTTGAGGACATCGAGCGTCTTCTGGTTCAGCGGATCGATGCGCTGGGCGATCACCTTGGCCGCGCCTTCGCTGTTAAACGCCAGCACCTGGCCGATGGCTTCCTTGAAGGCGACGTCGACCTCCTTGTCGAGCGCGGCGATGTCGGACAGCAGCCTGGTTTCGGCTTCGTCCAGGCCCGTCGCCTGCAGCCTGGTGCGCGCATCCTCATAGCGCTTGCTCTGCACCTTGACCTTGTCCTGTTCCTTCTGCATCAGCGCGACGTCGGCCTGCAGGCCGATATTGCGCATGGCGATGCCGGTTTCGAGCATCGCGCTCTTCATGCTTGCCGCATGCAGGTTCTGGGCGCTGGAGCTGGCCAGGCCAGTCATCAGGCTGTTCTTGTTGCGCGAATTGAGCAAACTCGCCATCAACGCCATCGCCACCAGAATCAGCAGGATACTGCCGAAACCGAAGGCCAGACGCGTACCAATTTTAAAATCGCGCAGATTCATCGTTCTCTCCTCGATACTTCATATGATGGTGGCGTGGCGGCTTCTGTCGAGCCGCTGGCGCCGGCATTGCGGTTGTATGTCTTGCGTGTCTCAGGCGGCCAGTTTTTCGATCAGGCCCATTTCGCCCGACGACATCAGCTTGTCGATATCGATCAGGATCAGCATGCGCTCGTCGACCGTGCCCAGGCCCACCAGGTAGTCGGAACCGAAGGCGGTGCCCATTTCCGGGGCCGGCTTGATCTGCTCGGGCGTGAGCGTGGTCACGTCGGAGACGCTGTCGACCACCATGCCCATGATGCGCCCGCCGATGTTGAGGATGATGACCACCGTGAACTGGTCGTACACCGGGGTGCCGAGGTTGAACTTGATGCGCATGTCCACCACCGGAATGATGATGCCGCGCAGGTTGATCACGCCCTTGATGAACTCCGGCGCGTTGGCGATGCGGGTCACCACTTCGTAGCCGCGGATTTCCTGCACTTTCAGGATGTCGATCCCGTATTCTTCGGAGCCGAGCGTGAAGGCCAGGAACTCGCTTCCGGCGCCATCCTTGACGTCGCCGTTCTTGGAGGAGGTTGAGGTCATTGACATGATAAATTCCTATCTGGTTGCTGGTATTGGTTAGGAGAAGATGGCGTCGTCGGCCAGCTGGCGCGAGGAGCGCATCAGGGCCGAGACATCGAGAATGAGCGACACGCCGCCATCGCCGAGGATGGTGGCGCCGGAAATCCCGGTCACCTTGCGGTAATTCGATTCGAGGTTCTTGACCACGACCTGCTGCTGTCCGACCAGATCATCGACAAACAGCCCGGCCTTGCGCCCGTCCGACTCCAGGATCACGACGATGCCTTCGCACGGATTGGTAAAGCGCGGCACGATGTCGAACATCTGGTACAGCGGAATCAGGGGCAGGTATTCGCCGCGCACCTTGATCACGGGGCCGCGCCCGGAGATTTCCTTGATGTCTTCCGGCGAAGGCTGGAGCGACTCGACCACGAAGCCGAGCGGCAGGATATACACTTCTTCGCCGCAGCGGATCGACATGCCGTCCAGGATGGCCAGCGTGAGCGGCAGCGAGATCGAGATCGTGGTGCCGAAGCCCTTGGCCGAGCGGATATCGACCGAGCCGCCCATGGCCATGATGTTGCGCTTGACGACATCCATGCCCACGCCTCGTCCCGACACGTCGGTGACGGTTTCGGCGGTCGAAAAGCCCGGCGCGAAAATGAGCTGCCACACGTCCGCGTCGCTCATGTTCTCGTTCACCGGCAGCCCGCTCTGGGCCGCCTTGGCGAGAATGCGTTCGCGGTTCAGGCCAGCGCCGTCGTCGGATACTTCGATCACGATATTGCCGCCCTGGTGGCCGGCCGAGAGGAACAGGCGCCCCGCTTCGGTCTTGCCGGCGGCGGCGCGCGCTTCCGGCATTTCGATGCCGTGGTCGATGCTGTTGCGTACCAGGTGGGTGAGCGGATCGACGATGCGCTCGATCAGGCCCTTGTCCAATTCGGTGGCGGCGCCGTTGGTGATGAAGTCGACCTTCTTGCCCAACTTGGCCGCCAGGTCGCGCACCATGCGCGGAAAGCGCGAGAACACGAAATCCATCGGCATCATGCGGATCGACATGACCGCTTCCTGCAGGTCGCGCGTATTGCGCGTGAGCTGGCTGACGCTGTTCAACAGGCGCTCGTGCAGCATCGGGTCGAGCGCGTCGCTGCGCTGCTCGATCATGGCCTGGGTGATCACCAGTTCGCCGATCAGGTTGATCAGCTGGTCGACCTTCTCGATCGAGACGCGGATCGACGACGATTCGGCGGCGGCGTGCTTGTCGTCCTTCTTGACGACTTTTTTCTCGGCCGTTTCGGTGACGTCGAGCGGCTCGGCGCGCACCACTGCCGGCGCGGCGCTGGCCGCCGGCGGCGCAACGATGCCGGCGCTGGCGCGGATATGTTCGATCGGCTGGAAGAAACCGTAGCCGCGCTCTTCGTCGCTCTTGTCCTGGCTCGGCGCGTCGATCGGGTCGAAGAAGCCGTAGCCCATGTCGTCTTCGACCTTGGCCCGTTCGCGGTCTTCGATGACCTGCTGCTCGGGCGTGAGCGCGGGCGCCTCGAAGATTTTCAGGTCGTCGGGATTGAGCACGAAGGAGCAGATCGCGACGATGTCCTCGAGCGACTCGTGGGTGGTGACGGTGATCGCATGCCGGTCGTCCGGCAGCGGCATGACCGACACGCGCCCGAGCAGCCCCAGTTCGGCGGTCAGCGCATTGACGTCGCGCTGCTCGACATGCGGCATCTCGATGCGAAAGCGCCGCCCGCCGCTGCTCACGTTGGCCTTGATCGAACTCTGTATGAACGACGGCGCCGGCGGCGCGGCCACCGGCACCACATCCTGCGAGAGCTCCTGCAGCATCATGCGCACGTCGGCCACGGCGTCCTGGTCGACGTGGGCGCCGTTGCGGTGGCCGTCGAGCTGCATCTTGAGGATGTCCTTGGCCGCCAAAAAGGCGTCCACGTGCTCGGCGGTGAGCGCCATTTCACCCTTGCGGATGCGGTCGAGCAGCGACTCGAGGATGTGCGTCACTTCGGTCATGTCGTTCAGGCCGAACGTCGACGAACCGCCCTTGATCGAGTGGGCGGTGCGGAAAATGGCGTTCAGGTCTTCCGGATCCGGCGACGCAATGTCGACGGCCAGCAGCAGACGCTCTTTTTCGGCCAGCAGTTCTTCGGCTTCATCGAAGAAGACCTGGAAAAACTGGCTTATGTCGATGGTCATGTTCAGACTCCGTGAATTTCGCGATGCATCATTGCGCGTGCTCCCACCCCGGTCATCAGCCGATGACTTTTTTGACCACTTCGATCAGGCGCTGCGGGTCGAACGGCTTGACCAGCCAGCCGTTGGCGCCGGCCGCGCGTCCCTTGGTCTTCATTTCATCGGACGATTCGGTGGTCAGCATCAGGATCGGCACCTTCTGGTACGCGGGCAGGCCGCGCAGCAGCTTGATCAGCGACAGGCCGTCCATGCGCGGCATGTTCTGGTCGGTCAGCACCAGGTCGACCGTCTGCTGCTTGGCCTTTTCCAGCCCGTCCTGGCCGTCGACCGCTTCCACCACGAGGTAACCGGCGGCCTTGAGACTGAATGCCACCATCTGGCGCAGCGAACTGGAATCGTCGACTGCGAGTATTGTTTTAGCCATTTTTGCTCCTGCTTTTTTTAAATCGGGGGCACCGCGCCCATAATCATCGAGAGTGAACCTTAAAACAGTTCTATGTCGCCACTTTCCAGATGCTGCTGATTGACTGCTTTTCTTAGTACACTGCGTAATTCGAGCGACTGGATCGCCAGCGCCATGCTGACCTTGCCGAGCAGTTCGACGATTTCCTCGCTGCCCGCCTCCGGCACGATGTCGGCGCCGTGCGAGCCCAGGGTGCCGAGAAATTCGCGCAGGCCGGTCACCCGTTTCAGGGTGCGGTCGATCAGCTGGCTCGTCATGTCCTGGAACTGCATGCTGGTGATCGCCGTGTTCACGTGCGCGCCGATCTCGCCCGACATGCCGCCCAGGCGCGCGCGCTCTTCCGCGCTCGGGGTGCCGCCGGCCAGCAGCAGGTTGATGGTGTCCTGCTGGGCTCCGACCGCCGTGTGGATCGCCATGAAGCTGCTGGTGAGCTTGTCGATGGCTTCCTCCAGCAGCAGCTCGGTCTGGATCAGATCGGTCTCGACTTCCGTCAGGTGCTTCTTGCCGTGATCCGACACGCCCGACAGCAAGCGCTTCACGTGCGAGCCCAGTATTTTCTTTCTTGTCATTCGCCCTCTCCCCTATCTTCCCTGACCATCATGGCGCTGCCTTCGGCACCGCCGGTGCCGCTGTTTTCCCTGCCGCCGCTGCCGGCGTAGCGGCGCCCGGCTGCTCCGGCACGTCCAGCGAGGCGCCATCGCGCATCACCGCTTCTTCGGTGCGCTTGTTCATCACGATGATGCTGATGCGCCGGTTCGCCGCACTGAATGGGTCCTGGCGGTCCAGCGGCGCGGCCGCGGCCAGCCCCACCACGCGCAGGATCTTGGCGTCGTTCATGCCGCCGATGACCAGTTCGCGGCGCGAGGCGTTGGCGCGGTCGGCCGACAATTCCCAGTTGCTGTAGCCGGTGTCGCTCATGTAGGGCGTCGAATCGGTGTGGCCCGACAGGCCGATCCGGTTCGGTACTTCGTTGAGCACGATCCCGATCACGTGCAGGATGTCGCGCGTGTACGGCTGCAGTTCGGCCTTGGCCAGGTTGAACATGGGGCGGTTCAGTTCGTCCACGATCTGGATGCGCAAGCCTTCGCTGGTGATATCGAGCAGCAGCTGGTTCTTGTACTTTTTCAGCAGCGGATTGGCCTCGATGGTCGCTTCCAGCTTGGCCTTGAGCGTTTTCAGGCGGTCCGCCTCGGCCGCTTCGAGGATCGCCCTGGCCGCCTTCAGGTCGTAATTCTTCTTGTCCGGATCGTTGCTGCCGCGCTTGACCTGGCCGTTGCGGCGCGACAGGTCCTGGCCGCCGCCCTGCACGATCGAGGAACTGTCGCCGCTGCCCGAGCCGCCCGCCATCGCCACCTTCAGCGGGGTCTGGAAAAAATCGGAAATGCCGTTCAAGTCACCCTTGCTGGTCGAACCCAGCAGCCACATGAGCAGGAAGAAGGCCATCATCGCCGTCACGAAGTCGGCGTAGGCGATCTTCCAGGCGCCGCCGTGGTGGCCGCCGGCGGTCTTCTTGATGCGCTTGACGATAATCGGGCGCAAGCCTTCATCGGACATAAGCGCTCCGTGCGGTCGGCATCATGCGGGAAGAAGGGGCGCTGTGCATGATGGGCTTATTTGGTCTTCGATTTCTTGATGTGCTCTTCCAGCTCGGCAAAGGTCGGGCGCTCGGTCGAATACAGCACCTTGCGCCCGAATTCGACCGCCAGCGCCGGCGCGTAGCCGTTCAGGCTGGCCAGCAGGGTCACTTTCACGCACTGGAACATCTTGGTCGACTCTTCCAGCTTCTGCTCGAGCAGGCTGGCCAGCGGACCGACGAAGCCGTACGCCAGCAAAATGCCCAGAAAAGTACCGACCAGCGCCTTGGCGATCAGGATGCCCAGTTCGGCCGGCGGAATGCCGACCGACTCCATGGTGTGCACCACGCCCATCACCGCGGCCACGATGCCGAACGCCGGCAAGCCGTCGCCCAGCTTGGCGATGCAATGGGCCGGCACCGCGCCTTCATGGTGGTGCGTTTCAATTTCGTTATCCATCAGATTTTCGATCTGGAAGGCGTCCATATTTCCCGATACCATCAGCCGTAGATAATCGGTCATGAATTCGACAATATGGTGGTCGGCCAGCACGCCGGGATATTTGGAAAACACCGGGCTTTGTTCCGGGTTTTCGATATCGCCTTCAATCGACATCAAGCCTTCCTTGCGCACCTTGGAAAGGACGTCGAACAGCAGCGACATCATTTCCATATACAGGTCCTTGGTATAACGCGAACCCTTGAACAGGCTGGGAACGGCCTTGAGCGTGGCCTTGATCGATTTGCTATTGTTGCCGACGAAGAAAGCGCCGAAAGCCGCACCGCCGATCATCACCAGTTCGAGCGGCTGGAACAGCGACGCGAGGTGGCCGCCACTGGCGGCAAAGCCGCCGAAGACCGACCCGCAAACGATGATGTATCCGAGTATGACTAACAAAGTGCGCTGACTCCCAAGGTGGAAAGAGCTCGGGCAGCGCCCGACGTTTTAAAGATAACAACGCCAATATATGAATGGCAATTCATGCTGTCGGATCTTTAAAAAGCTCGATTCATTTAATTTACATACGGAACTACAATAGCGTGAGACGGCGCGAGCGGCAAGGAAAACCCTCCCGGTTGTCTCCTAAAAGTGCCATCCGTACAGAGGCGCGCCACGCCCTGTAGGCATAAGAATAATATCCGGTGTTTTTTCCGTTATCAGAAACTCATAACTGAGCAAAATCGCACCCGGACGCATCTCCCTGGAGGCCTTCTTCCATAATGCGCTCATGGCCGCCGGCGACAGATAAGCGAACACCGCATCGTAGTTACTAAAATCAAGATTGTCGTAATCGCCACGCACGAAACGGGCGCGGCTGCCGCTCAGGCGCGCGCGCATCCAGCTGAGCAGCCACGGCAGCGGCGCCAGTTCGATGCCGACAAATTGCGAGGCCGGCCGGCGGCGCGCCATCTCCATCGTAAAGCCGCCCAGGCCGCTGCCGATATCGACCACCAGCAGCGGCTTGTCGTTCGGCAGCAGCTTGTCGACTTCATTCCACACCCACTTGCCGGACGGGTAGTACGGCACCTGGGTGCGGAAGGTCGACCAGTACAGCGCCAGCAGGAACAGGAAGATGGCCAGAAACAGCAGCGGCGGAATCTGCAGGCGGTGCGTGCCCATCAGGGCCAGCGGAAACACCAGCTGGATGCCGAGCCACCACACGGCCAGGCCGCGCAGGCGCGTCAGGGCGCAGGCCAGGATGCCCTGGATCAGGGCGGCGTCGGCGAACGACACGACGGCGCCGGCGCGCGCCAGCAGGAACACCACGATCAGGGTCAGCGGAGCGGCGGCGCACTGCAGCACCAGCGCCTGCGCCGCGGGTGCGCGCCAGATGCGGCGAAGGGCAAGACTTGCGCCCTGCCCTTCGGAGTTGCCGCGCGCAGGTTGGCCGGGGCCGGTCACGCGTTCAGGAGCGCGGCTGCCGCGTCGTGTGCGTCTTTGGCATCGCTCGCGTCCTTGGCATCCTTGGCGTCCTTGACCTTCTTGGTCTTGCCGGCGCGCGAAGGCATGTTGCACAGGCCGCACTGGTAAGCGTGGTTCAGGTCCAGGCAATCGACCACGAACTTGCCCTGGCACTTGTCGCACGGGGCCATGGCCAGCATCTTGCTCTGAAAGAAGCGCACCAGGGTCCACGCGCGCGTCAGCGACAGCAGCGGTTCGACCCCTGGCTCGGGCGGCATTTGTTCGAGGTACAGCTTGTAAGCCTTCATGACCGCTTCGATGCCGGTGGCGCCGGCGTGGTCGGTCAGGAATTTATGAATGTTGATGAACAGCGAGGAATGGATATTCGGCTGCCAGGTGAGGAACCAGTCGGTCGAGAAAGGCAGCATGCCTTTCGGCGGCGAGACGCCCTTGAGTTCCTTGTACAGCTTGAGCAGGCGTTCGCGCGAGAGCGAGACCTCGGTTTCGAGCAGTTGCAGCCGGGCGCCAAGGTGAATCAATTCGATCGCCAGCTGGATTTCCTGGGCTTCCGATACGACGCTTTTCTTGGACATGAGGACTCCCGATGTTGCTGTTTTCAGCGGCGCTTGCTGCAAAAAAGCCAACGAGCTTTAAACGATTTCTTCGACTGCCTGGCCAGCCATCAGGATGGCGGCGTGGGACTGGGCGAGAACGCGGTCTTTGCTGTTGTTGGTCAACATCGACAGAATAGCACTGTCGTCGAAACGGAAGCGCGCCAGCATCATGTTGCCGCCGGCCAGCTTCAGGATCTGGGAATTGCTCATGTTTTCGATCAGTTCGGCGATGTCCGCCGAAATCCCGAGACGGAAGATCGCGGTCACTTTGTCGGCGCGGATCATCTGCTGGGCGAGCATCAGGTAGCTCAGGTTCGCATCACGAATTTCAGCCATCATGTCGTTCGCAGTCATTTTCCGTCTCCTTCAATCCGTTGAAATCTGGCGCTGTGTTCGTATTGCCAGTGAGATAGATTCTGACTGTACAGCAACAATACGAGAATAGGCGCGCGCCTGTATTTTGGGTGAGGTACAGATGAGGCGAGTCCGTAGGTGTTCGTCCTACGAACCCTGCCGGATCATGGTCGCGCCCCTATGAAACCAGGGCGGAAATACGAATTGTGGGACGCGGTGTAACTGACCCGTCGACGCGGTTTTTCTGTCGTCTTGTACCGGTTACGTCAAACTGTTGGAGAACTTGAGGCTTTTTTAAAAATAATTTGAAAAAACTTCAAACTATTTTCCGGATTCCCCCGTGTCTGAGTTGTTAGCGGCATGCCTGGACGAAACTTTAGGGCCGGAATGCATCTTTTTTAAAATATTTTTGTGGCGAAAAATTTAAGTGTGTCGCCGATACAACTCATCAGCGACACACGGGCGTCGGAGGCGGCCTGGCGAGCGAAGCACTCACGCAGGCGTTTTTATTGGCTCGTCATGCATGCCGATGCGAGCCGGCCACGGTGTTGAACTACTTGCATGCCCTGTCATGGGCACTGCGCGCGCGCAGCTCGCAAGTTCCGTTCAGGCCGTCTTCAGGGACTGCGCACGACGGCGTGCCAAGCCCACGACGCCCAGGCCAAGTGCCATCAGCGCATAGGTCTCGGGTTCGGGAACAGCGCTGATGGTGACGTCGCCGGGCCCGCCAATGGTCGTGCTGTGCTTGCCATACTCGAAGCCTTCAAAACCGGTAATCACCAGTACGTAAGTCGTGCCGGCGTCCAGGTTGGCCACGAAGCCCGATGTGGTCGTACCAAGAAGATCGTCGTTACCGATCAGGGCGTTCGTCAGCGACGAGCTGGGATCGAAGCTCGGGCTGTAAAGGAAAGCCAACGAGTCGAAAGCCGCCGTCGTCAGGAACGAGTACGCGCCCGCTGCCGACACCGTGAATGTGAATTGGTTGAAGCTGACATCCGTGCCGATTTCCGACAAGCCGGAAAGGTTCTCGACCGGTCGATCAAAGATGGCGGCGCCAGTCGTGTCGCCGGTGATGGTGTGGATGGAATCAGCCTGGGCGGTCGATGCAAAGGCAAAAAAGGCCAGGGCGAGCAGTGTCGATTTCAGAAACATGGTCATTCCTTTTTGATAGTTGCTAAGTCATTGGGTGGGAGGGTGAAAGATCAGGCAAGACCGCAGCGCTCGTAAACAGCGCGTGTCTTGCCGGAATGTTGCTATTTGGTTTGCGCTGGCAGGATGGCAATCCGCCGGCCTCGCCCGTCGACCGAAATGGTCGGCGCCGTGCTATCGGCGCTGGATCTGGCAGCCTGGCCGTTTTGCACGGTGAACGACGAAATCGTCGTACGTCGTTTGCCGTCAAACTGACCATCGACCTGCACCGCCAGATTGCTCGTGCCCGCTCCTGGCTTGTAGTTGACAAGCAGCGTCATCACCTGGCCAGCGGCGAACGTCCCGCCGATGACGGGTGACCTGGTTCCAATCACGGTCAGGCCATCCACGCCGTAGACCCGGACATTGACCTGCTGCGCAGCCGACTCGAAGGCGATCTTCAGCGTGGCTTGTTGCGCTTGCACCATTCCGACGATTTCTACGGGCGCCTGTGGCTTGGCCTGGACGGCCGCGGCCGTGAATGAGGTGATCAGTCCGACGGCGAGCGCCGCCGCCAGCGTTGAAATTTTCACTTGCATGATGGCATCCTTAGGTAGGCGGGGAACGCTTTAGCGAACCGCTTTGGTTTTTCGATTGACAATCGCGGCCTTGCGCGCGATATCACCGCTTGCGATGCGAACCGACGCGCTGTATGGGCCGTTCGATTTGGTAACGAAGCCTTGGACCGTGAGGACGTACGCCTTGTTCGCCTCGGCAAAGAACGAGAGTTGCTCGGTTCCGGTGGTGTCATTGTCGGCAACGGCGATCTTCTTGCCGTCTTCGAGCAGCGTGAGCCCGATGTCTCTGCTTGAGGTCCCGCTGACCTGGATCGGACCTGCGGCAGGGCTGGTGAACCTGATGTAGCGGTTCGCTCCAAGCCGGTTGATGTTGTCCACTTCGGCCAGGAACGTCAGGGTCAGGCTATCGCCGTCCACCGTCATCTGCCGGAAGACCGGCAGGTTCGCCGCGTTGTAGCCGCTGTGGGTCTCGCCGGTCCCGAACGCGTCTTGAATGGGGTCGATACGCGACTGCGAAGTCAGGCTGTCGATGGCCGCAATCGTGGAGGCCGAGGTGCCGGGGACTGCTTTCAAGGCGCTGATGAACGAAAAAATGGAAGTCACAGCCGGGGTACTCTTCTGCCCCCCCGTCATGATGTCGTAGATCGGTCCCAGTCCAAGCGCCACGTCGTCAAACGACTCATTCGCCGGGTCGAAGAGGTCATACAGCACGGATTGCACCGACGCTTCGGAGAACCAACCCGGCTTCGGATCGTTGGAGTCGTTGCTTTCCATGTCGATGACGAGCGTAGTTTGGGCCTGGCCGGCTCCTCCGGTATCCCTGTATTTCGCGTCCGGAAAAAGGATTATCGCACTCAGCGCATTTCCCCACCCTTCGCCAAAGGCAAGCCGTGGATCGATGATGTCGCCAGCGCCGTGAGTGCCACCGATGCTGTCCGAGCGACCCATCTTATCTTCAAAGTAATGACCCCATTCATGCACCATGACATGGGCATCGTATTCGTCGGTATCCACATCCGCCTTGCCGAGGATGAAGATTCCACCCGAGCCACTGTTGTAGTGCGACGTGTTGATCTGGCCCAAAGCAATATCGCCAACTTCCGGGCGATTGTTGACGCTCCAGTTAATTGGCAGCAAAGGAAAATTCACCTGGGGTCGCACCGCCGTGAAAGCGCGTGCCGTCGCGTAGAGCGTGTCGAGGCTGGCAAACGGTGCAGCCGCACGCGCGCCCGTGTAGGACGACCCTCCCCAGCCGCTGCCTGCGTTCAGGTCCTTGACGGTGACCGCTGCGGTCGTCGTAATTGCGGGAGACTCCAGCGTGTACAAGGCGTTGCCGTTGGTGTTGTCCTGAACCCGCAATGGCGGATTGGTCGTCTCGGCGAACGCCCGGACCCGGACCCGCGTTACCAGATCGGGAACCGGGAAGCTGTAGCTACCGTCTTCCCCTGAGGTGGTGGCCGCGAGTTCCCTGTTCGTGCCGCCCTCTTTGCTGTATTCGACCAGCACCACCCGCACGTTGCGAATGGGCTTGTGCACAAGCGCGCTGTAGTTAAGGCCGTCCTCCAGCGTCGACGGTACCCGGTCATATGTCAGCTTTCCGTACAACACCTTGCCCTTGGTGTCGGCTTTGGCGTCGTTCACAGCCAAACCTAAAACGCCGAACAAACAGAGTGCCCCGACGCCAACGAGCCGAGCCAGGCGGCTCGTCTCAAGCTGGCGAAGGCCATATCCAAATGTGCCCCGAACACGCATGAAGATCTCTCCTATAGGTCAATCACCAAAAAAACCATGGCACCCGCTGTTGCCTTGGTCACGTTTCGTCGCCCAGGGCTGTACTGGCCGCAGCAAGCGCGGGGCTCATACCGCGCTGCGGCAGATTTGCCTGTTAACAATATCTCATTGTTAACAAATATTTAAATATTTTTAACACTTGTCAGATGCTGACGCCGCCTCTTGCTATTCGTTGGACAAAAACAACAAGCAGCGAATTGCTGTTACCTGCCATACCAATACCGCCCATGCGCCTGCTGGACTACATCCACTGGCTGCTTGGCGTCAGCTCCGGCGGCAAGGCCGCACCAGGGGATATCCTGATGGCCGAGGTGATCGACATACTGGCCACCAGGCTGCGCACACCGCTGCAGGTCCAACGTCAGCGTCCGGCCATTCTTGCAATTACCCATATCTTTCCGAGGCCAGGTCGAAGCCGAACTGCCTGTCTGCCAATCGGCGCATCCCTCGCCACTCCAGAGCGCCGATGGCGTTCAAGATCAATGCCACGCAGCAAATCCTTCATAGTCTTTTTTACTAGCATTTCTTATATGTTAATTTTGTTTTTAAGTTAATTTTCCTGCATGGCCCGCTGACAAGACGCGGCGAATTCTTGCTACACTCCCGCATTGGCTCAAATTAGATGAAGCCTAAAGTATTTCTTAAGGTGAACGATGAACCGTAACGACTGCCTTGCCCTCGACGCCGGCGATGCCCTCGCCCCCCTGCGCCAGCAATTCGACTTGCCCGACGGCGTGATCTACCTCGACGGCAACTCGCTGGGCGCCCGTCCGCGCACGGCGCTCGCCCGCGCGCAAGACGTGATCGCGCGCGAATGGGGCCAGGACTTGATCCGCAGCTGGAACACGGCCGGCTGGTTCGACCTGCCCAAGCGCCTCGGCGACCGCCTGGCCCCGCTGATCGGCGCGCGCGCCGGTGAAGTCGTTGTCAACGACACCACTTCGCTCAACCTGTTCAAGGCGCTGGCCTCGGCCCTGCACATGCAGTCCGGCGCGCCCGGGCGCAAAGTCATCGTCACCGAACGCGGCAATTTCCCCACCGACCTGTACATGGCCCAGGGCCTGACCAGCTGGCTCGACCGCGGCTACCAGCTGCGGCTGGTCGACTCGGTCGAAGAGCTGCCCGCCGCCATTGGCGCCGACTGCGCCGTCGTCATGCTCACCCACGTCAACTACCGCACCGGCTACCAGCACGACATGGCCGCCATGAGCCGCCACGCGCACCAGCAAGGTGCCCTGATCCTGTGGGACCTGGCCCATTCGGCCGGCGCCGTACCTGTCGACCTGCAGCGCGACGGCGCCGACCTCGCCGTCGGCTGCACCTACAAGTACCTCAACGGCGGCCCGGGCGCTCCGGCCTTTATCTGGGTGCCGGAACGCCACCAGGGGGCCTTTACCCAGCCGCTGTCGGGCTGGTGGGGCCACGCCAACCCGTTCGCCATGGCGCCCGAATTCGAGCCCACCGCCGGCATCGGGCGCGCCCTGTGCGGCACCCAGCCGATCGTCTCGCTGACCCTGGTCGAATGCGGGCTGGAAGTGTTCGAGCAGACCGACATGCACGCCATCCGCGCCAAGTCGCTGGCCCTGACCGATGCGTTCATCGACCTGGTGGAGACGCGCTGCGCCAGCCATCCGCTCGGTCTTGCCACCCCGCGCGAGCATGCGCGGCGCGGCAGCCAGGTCAGCTTCACCCACCCGCACGGCTACGCGGTGATGCAAGCGCTGATCGCGCGCGGCGTCATCGGCGACTACCGCGAGCCGGCCATCATGCGCTTCGGCTTCACGCCGCTGTACACCAGCTTCGCCGACGTATGGGATGCGGTCGAGATCCTGCGCCAGATCCTCGACGACCGAGCCTACGATATTGCCGCCAGCCGCGGCGCCGTTACCTGAAAGCGAATCATGTCCGATGAAGCAAAATGCCCGGCCCAATGGCACGGCGCCAAGATGGATTTCAGCGAAGCGATGAGCTACGGCGATTACCTGGGACTCGACCAGATCCTCAACGCCCAGCATCCGCGCTCGCCCAATCACAATGAAATGCTGTTCATCGTGCAGCACCAGACCAGCGAACTGTGGCTCAAGCTGATGCTGCACGAGCTGCAGGCCGTGCGCGTGAACCTGCGCGCCGGCGAACTGGCGCCCGCCTTCAAGATGCTGGCGCGGGTGGCGCGCATCATGGACCAGCTGGTGCACGCCTGGGACGTGCTGGCCACCATGACGCCGCCCGAGTACACCGCCATCCGCCCATTCCTGGGCGCGTCGTCGGGCTTTCAGTCGCACCAGTACCGCGAACTCGAATTCCTGCTCGGGAACAAGAACGCGGCCCTGCTGGGCGTCCACGAAACGGCGCAGGCGGCCCACGCGGTGCTCGAGCGCGAGCTGCGCGCGCCGTCGGTGTACGACGAAGCGGTGATGCTGCTCGCGCGCAGCGGCTTCGCCATCGCGCCCGAACGCCTCAACGCCGACTGGACCCTGCCTACCGCCGCCGACGAATCGGTCAAGGCGGCCTGGCTGGCCGTGTACCAGGAACCGTCGCGGCACTGGGCCTTGTACGAACTGGCCGAGAAGCTGGTCGACATGGAGACGGCATTCCGCTACTGGCGTTTCCGCCATGTGACGACGGTCGAGCGCATCATCGGTTTTAAAACCGGCACCGGCGGCACGGCCGGCGTGAGCTACCTGCGCAAGATGCTTGACGTGGTGCTGTTCCCGGAGCTGTTCGCGCTGCGCACGGCGCTGTAAGCGGTTCAAGAGGCGCTTCCCGGCTGCACTTGCCGTAAGTCAGTGTTTCTTCCACGACGCAGAGCGGGAACGTTTCCATTGACTTCGCCGGCACGCTGATGTCCAATGCTTCACAGTCACCTGAAAACGATTTCGCCTATAACATCAGGGACTGCCGCGGCGCCGCGCGCGCCGAATGAAGCATCGAGATGGCACCAAGCCCGATCCCGCCCTGGCCGTCGCCCCTCGCTCACGAACATCCACTCAGGAGACAATAGCGATGAGCATGACCCTCAGCAAGACAGCAGCATCCCGTCCGACTTTGCGCACCACCCTCATCGCCCTGGCGCTGTCGCTGTGCGCCGGCGCCGCGCTGGCCGACGTGCCGGCCCTCACGGTCAGCGGCAACCAGGTGCTGGTCGGCGGCAAACCGGGCAGCATCAGCGGCAGCAGCATGTACTGGTCCAACACCGGCTGGCCCGGGGAGCGCTTCTACAACGCCGGCGCGGTCGGCTGGCTCAAGGACGACTGGAAGGCCAAACTGGTACGCGCCGCCATGGGCGTGGAAGACCAAGGGGGCTACATCCAGTTCCCGGCCGCGAACAAGGCGCGCGTGAAGGCCGTGGTCGATGCCGCCATCGCCAAGGACATGTACGTCATCATCGACTGGCACTCGCACTACGCCTTCCGCCACCAGAACGAAGCGATCGCCTTTTTCCAGGAGATGGCGCGCACCTACGGCCACAACAAGCACGTCATCTACGAGATCTACAACGAACCGAAGGACGACGTGACCTGGGACGCCAACGTCAAGCCGTACGCGCAGGCCGTGATTGCGGCGATCCGCGCGATCGACCCGGACAACCTGATCATCGTCGGCTCGCCGCACTGGTCGCAGGATGCCGACATCGCCTCGCGCAATCCGATCACGGGCCACAGCAACATCGCCTACACCCTGCACTTCTACGCCGGCACCCATGGACAATTCCTGCGCGACAAGGCCGCCACCGCCATGAACAACGGCCTGGCCCTGTTCGTGACCGAGTGGGGTTCGGTCAACGCCGACGGCAATGGTGGCGTCAACTACCCCGAAACCAATGCCTGGATCGACTTCATGAAGAAGCACAACATCAGCAACGCCAACTGGGCGCTCGACGATGCCAGGGAGGGTTCGGCCAGCCTGGTGCCGGGCGCCAGCGCCACCGGCGGCTGGGCCAACTGGGACCTGACCGAATCGGGCAAGCAGGCCCGCGAAACCGTGCGCAACTGGCCGTCCAGCGCGGACACCGGCTGCACGACGGCCACGGTGCCGGCCACCATCCAGGCCGAAGCGTACTGCCAGATGAGCGGCGTGCAGCTTGAATCGACCGGCGACGCGGGCGGCGGCCAGAACGTCGGCTACATCGACAGCGGCGACTGGATGAACTACACGGTCGACGTGCCATCGGCAGGCCTGTACACGGTGTCCTACCGCGTGGCCAGCGCCAATGGCGGCGGCAACATCAGCCTGGAACGGGCCGGCGGCAGCCCGGTATTCGGCACCAAGGCGGTGCCCTCGACCGGCGGCTGGCAGACCTGGAGCACCATTTCGCACGACGTGCAGCTCCCGGCCGGCAAGCAGTCGATCGGCATCGCGGCCAAGGCTGGCGGCTTTAACCTGAACTGGATCAGCATCGCCGCGGCCGGATCGGGCGGGCAGATCGCGCTGATCCAGGCCGAGGACCACGCGAGCATGAGCGGCGTGGAGTCGGAGCAGACCAGCGACGCCGGCGGCGGCAGGAACGCCAGCCATATCGACAGCGGCGACTGGATGTCGTACACCAACGCACCGGTGCTCATTCCCGAAAGCGGCGCCTACACCATCGAATTCCGGGTCGCCAGCCCGGGCGGAGGCGAACTGAGTTTCGAGGAAGCCGGCGGCAAGCCGACCTACGCCACAGTGGCCATTCCCGCCACCGGCGGCTGGCAGAACTGGGCCTCGGTCAACAAGACCGTGACCTTGGCAGCCGGCAGCCATGCATTCGGCATCTACGCGAAACAGGGCGGCTGGAACCTGAACTGGATCAAGGTGAGCAAGGGCGCGCGCTAAGCTGGCCCATGCCGTCGATGCTTGCGGCGGCCAGGCACGCCGCCGCAAGCGTACGGCCGCTGCATGCGCGATGCCCGGGCGGCATGGGTGGCCGCGTGCGCAGCTGGCCCCCGCCTTTAGTCGTACAATCGACGTAATCAAACGACTGACGCGGAGGGGTAATGGATTGCGACGTACTGACTTTGGCGGGGATCTGGAACTCGGGCCCGTCGCACTGGCAAACGCACTGGGAGCACCGCAACCCGGCATGGAAGCGCGTCGCGCACCGCGACTGGAATAATCCCGATCGCCAGGAATGGGTGGACGAGCTGGATGCGGCGATTGCCATGAGCGAAGGTCCGCCGATCCTGGTGGCGCACAGTTTGTCGTGCGCTCTGGTGGCGCATTGGGCGCGTTCGGAGTCGGTGCTGAGCATCGGCGGCGCGTTCCTGGTGGCGCCGGCCGACGCGGAAAGCGCGTCGTTTCCATCCGAGGCGGTGGGGTTTGCGCCGATGCAGCTGCAAAAGCTGCCGTTTCCGAGCATTGTGGTGGCCAGCACCAACGATCCTTACGTGTCGATCGAACGCGCACGCGCGTTTGCCCAGGCGTGGGGCAGCCGCTTCGTCGAGATTGGCGACGCGGGGCATATCAATGGGGATAGCGGGTATGGGGACTGGCCGGAGGGGGAGAAGCTGCTGGGGGAGTTGTGCAGGCAGGTGTCGGGATAGGCACCAATTTCAACTAATATCACGTTGACTTTCAGACCGTCATTCCCGCCTGCGCGGGAATGACGGATCTTATGACGGTGGTGCTAAATAAGAGCGTTACTTCGCCCCAGCCAGCAGCATCTCATTCAAGCGCTTCACAAACGTCGCCGGGTCGCTCAGCGAACCGCCTTCGGCCAGCAAAGCCTGATCGAACAGAATGTGTGCCCAGTCGCCGAACTGGGTACTCGCTGCGTCTTCGTTCTTCAAACGCGTCACCAGCGGATGGTTCGGGTTGATCTCCAGGATCGGCTTCGATTCCGGTGCACTCTGCCCCGCCGCCTTCAGCATGCGCAGCAGATTGCCCGACAGTTCGTTCTCGTCGGCCACCAGGCAGGCTGGCGAATCGGTCAGGCGGAACGTCACGCGCACATCCTTGGCCTTCTCGCCCAGCGCCGCCTTCATGCGCTCGACCAGTTCCTTGTACGAGGTCTCGGTCTCTTCGTGTTCCTTCTTCTCGGCTTCGTCTTCCAGCCCGCCCAGATCCAGACCACCCTTGGCCACCGACACCAGCTCCTTGCCTTCGAACTCGGTCAGGAACGACAGCATCCATTCATCGACGCGGTCCGTCATCAACAGCACTTCCACGCCCTTCTTGCGGAAGATTTCGAGGTGCGGGCTGTTCCTGGCCGCGGTGTAGCTGTCGCCAGCCACGTAGTAAATCTTTTCCTGGCCTTCCTTCATGCGCCCGATGTAGTCGGCCAGCGAGGCATTCTGGTCGGCGTTGTCGTTGGCCGTGGAAGCGAAGCGCAGCAGCTTGGCGATGCGGTCCTTGTTGCCGGCGTCCTCGCCGATGCCTTCCTTGAGCACCTGGCCGAATTCGGTCCAGAAGGTCGTGTACTTGTCCTTCTTTTCCTGCTCGTCGGCGTTGGCCAGTTCTTCCAGCATGCCCAGCACGCGCTTGGTCGAGCCTTCGCGGATCACCTTCACGTCGCGCGACTCCTGCAGGATCTCGCGCGACACGTTCAGCGGCAGGTCGTTCGAATCGATCACGCCCTTGATGAAGCGCAGGTAGGCCGGCATCAGCTGCTCGGCATCGTCCATGATGAACACCCGCTTGACGTACAGCTTGATGCCGCCGCGCTTGTTGCGGTCCCACAGGTCGAACGGGGCGTGGCTCGGCACGTACAGCAGCTGCGTGTACTCGCTGCGGCCCTCGACCCGGTTATGGGTGTGGGTCAGCGGAGCCTGGAAGTCGTGCGAGACGTGCTTGTAGAATTCCTCGTACTGCTCGGGCGTGATGTCGCTCTTGTTGCGGGCCCACAGCGCGCTGGCCTGGTTGACCGTCTCGACTTCGTCCTTGAGCACCGTCTCGCTTTTCTCGGCGTCCCACTCGTCCTTTTGCATCACGATCGGCAGCGAAATATGGTCCGAGTACTTGCGGATGATCGATTTCAGCTTCCAGCTCGACAGCAACTCGTCCTCGCCTTCGCGCAGGTGCAGGATGATATCGGTGCCGCGCGCCGTTTTCTCGATCGCTTCGACGCTGTAATCGCCCTCGCCCGCCGACTCCCAGCGCACGCCCTCGGATGCGTCGGCGCCGGCGCGGCGGGTTTCGACCGTGATCTTGTCGGCGACGATGAAGCCCGAGTAAAAGCCCACGCCGAACTGGCCGATCAGGGCCGCGTCGGCCTGCTGGTCGCCGGAGAGCTTACCGAAAAATTCCTTGGTGCCCGACTTGGCGATGGTGCCCAGGTGCGAAATGACTTCGTCGCGGCTCATGCCGATGCCGTTGTCGGAGATGGTGACCGTGCGCGCTTCCTTGTTGAAGGCGACGCGGATTTTCAGTTCGTGGTCGTTGCCGTACAAAGCGTCGTTATTGATCGCCTCGAAGCGCAGCTTGTCGGCCGCGTCGGACGCGTTCGAAATGAGCTCGCGCAGGAATATCTCCTTGTTCGAATACAGGGAGTGGATCATCAGTTGCAGCAACTGTTTTACTTCTGCTTGAAAACCAAGGGTTTCTTTTTCGGCAACAGCCATTTTTAGTCCTCGTGTAAGACGGGTTGAACGGATTGGAGAGAAATGGGGGTGTTCCGGGCGATTTCAAGGCCCGCGAGCTCAGCGCCGCAGTTCCCTCGCCAGGAACTCCCACACGCCAGGTTCCTGCGAGGTCGACACGTTCATGCGCATCCGGGTCGAGGGCAGCTGGCTGGGCGAAAACAGGGCGCCGGGCGCCAGCAGCAAGCCTTCGGCCATGGCGCGTTCGGCCAGGGCGATGGTATCGATGCCGGTGTCGGCCCAGACGAACATGCCGGCCGGCGGCGCCACGTCGACACTCAAGCCCACCTTGTCCATCTGGCGCACGGTGCGCGCGCGGACCTGGTCGAGCCGGCCGCGCAGGCGGTCCACATGCTTGCGGTACAGGCCCTCCGAGAGCACCTTGTATACCACCCGTTCGCCGATGTCGCTGGTGGTGAGCGTGGCCAGCATCTTGCGGTCGCACAGGCGCTGGGCCCACTCGGGAGACGTGGCGATGAAGCCGACCCGCAGGTTGGCCGCCAGCGACTTGGAAAAGCCGCCCAGGTAGATCACCCGATGCAGCTGGTCGAGCGCCGCCATGCGCGTGGCCGGCTGCACCGCGCTGCCCGGATGCAGGTCGCAATAGATATCGTCTTCGACGATGGTGAAGCCGTGTTCCTCGGCGATGCGCAGCACCTGGAACGCCTTGGCCGCCGACAGCGAGGTGGAGGTGGGATTGTGCAGCACCGAATTGATCACGTACAGCTTGGGCTTGTGCAGCGCCGCCATGGCGGCCAGTTGCGCGATGTCGGGACCGTCGGCCAGGCGGGCAATGCCGACGACCTTCAGACCCATCGCCGCGAACGCGCCGAACATCAGGAACCAGGCCGGATCGTCCACGAAAATGGTGTCGCCAGGGCGGGTGAACTCGCGCGCCACGAGGTCCAGCGCCTGGGTCACGCCGACGGTGGTGACGATCTGCTCGGGCGCGGCGTCGATTTCCAGTTCGGCCAATTTCAGCTGGAGCTGCTGGCGCAGCGGCAGGAAGCCCTGCGGCGCACCGTAGTTGACCAGCAGCGCCGCGCTCTGGCGGCTCACGGCACGCAGCGCGTTGGCGATCATCGGGCCATCGAGCCATTCGGACGGCAGCACGCCGGAACCGGGCACGCGCTGCGATGGCGCCGGGCGGAACATGTTCCGGATCAGCCAGACCACGTCGAGCGGCTTGGCTTCCAGCGCTGCCGGCGGCGCGTCGGGCATGGACCGTTCGCCGGCGTTCAGGGGCGAGCGCTCGCGTACGAAAAAACCGGCGCCGCGGCGCGACTCCACATAGCCCTTGGCCACCAGCTTGTCGTAGCTGGCCACCACCGTGAAGCACGACACCCCGTGGGTGGCGGCGAACTGGCGGATCGACGGCATGCGCGCGCCGCTGCGCAGCAGCTTGTCGTCGATGCGGTTTGACACCGAGCGCACGATCTGGTCGATCAGCGTTTCGCCCGAGCCGCGCGTGAGCAGGCCGATGGCGGGATTGCTTGTATTGGTCATGGCACCGTCACAGTATGCGTAATTATATGGTTAAGTGTATTGGTACTGTACTGGTTTTCTCGTCTAGGATACACCTATCGACCTTCCGCTTCCACCCTTTGAAAGAGCGCCATGTACCTGCCTTCCCTCGCCGAACTTGATGCCGCCGCCGCCCTGGTCTACCGCGCCATGCCGCCCACGCCGCAGTATTCGTGGCCGCTGTTGAACGAGGCGGTCGGCACCGGCGTCTGGGTCAAGCACGAGAACCACACGCCGCTCGGCACCTTCAAGGCGCGCGGCGCGGTGGTCTACCTCGACGCGCTGGTGCGCCGCGCGCCCGAGGTGCGCGCCATCATCGCCCCGACCCGCGGCAACCATGGCCAGGCGATTGCCTTCAGCGGCGCGCGCCTGGGGCTGCAGGTGACGGTGGTGGTCCCGCACGGGAACAGCGTCGAAAAGAACGCCTGCATGCGCGGCCTCGGTGCGCGGGTCATCGAACATGGCGACGACTTCCAGGCAAGCCGCGAGCATGCGCTGGCTCTGATGCGCGAAGAAGGGCTGCACATGGTGCCGTCGTATCACGAGGATCTGGTGGCGGGCGTGGCCAGCGGCTGGCTCGAACTGTTCCGCGCCCAGCCCGACCTGGACCTGGTGCTGGTACCGATCGGCCAGGGCTCGGGCATCTGCGGCGCGATTGCGGCGCGCCACGCGCTGGGCGTCAAGACGCGCATTATCGGCGTCGTGTCGAGCCATGCGCCGGCGTACCAGCTCTCGTTCCGGGCCGGGCGCAGCATCGAGGCGGCGGTCAGCACCGTGGTGGCCGACGGGCTGGCGTGCCGCGTGGCCGATGCCGCTTCGCTGGTGGCCGTGCTCGAATGCGCCGACGACGTGCTGGCCGTGACCGACGACGAAGTGGCGCGCGCCATGCGCCTGTACTACCGCTGCACCCACAACCTGGCCGAAGGCGCGGGTGCGGCGGCGCTGGCGGCGGCCATGCAGATCAAGGACAGCGCCCTGATCCGTGGCAAGAAAATCGGCCTGCCGTTGACTGGGGGCAACGTCGACGCCGAGCTGTTCCGCCACATATTGCAAGGGCCTTGAAGCATGACGACGATCGTGACAAATGCGTTGACGGGTGCGGCGCGGCCCGGGATGTCCGACGAGAGTGCCGGCATGCTGCTGGGGCTGGTCGGAGTCGCCATGTTCAGCCTGACCTTGCCGTTCACGCGGATGGCGGTGGCCGGGCTGGAGCCGGTGTTTGTCGCGCTGGGGCGGGCGCTGGTGGCGGCGCTGCTCGCTGGCATCTGGCTGGTGTGGAAGCGCGCGCCGCTGCCGCCGAGGTCGGCGCTGTGGCCGCTGGCGATGGTCTCGCTCGGCTGCGTGATCGGCTTTCCGTGGCTGACCTCGATTGCCTTGCGCAGCCTGCCGGCCTCGCACGGCGCGGTGCTGGTCGGCATATTGCCGCTGGCCACAGCGCTCGTCTCCGCGCTGCGCGGCAACGAAAAACCCTCGCTGGGTTTCTGGCTGACCGCGCTGACGGGCTCGGCTATCGTAATCGGCTTCGCCCTGCGCCAGAGCGGCGGCAGCTTTCATCAGGCCGACCTGCTGATGTTCGGCGCCGTGGCGGCGGCGGCGGTGGGCTACGCCGAAGGCGGAAAGTTATCGCGGAGCATGGGCGGGCAACAAGTGATCAGCTGGGCGCTGGTGCTGTCGGTGCCGCTGGTGCTGCCGCTGGTGGTTTGGCTGGCCTGGCCCCAAGTGGACCGGATGGCCGAAGCTGGGGCGCGGGCGTGGATTGGCTTTGCGTATGTGTCCGTGTTCTCGATGTTCATCGGCTTTTTCTTCTGGTACCGCGGCATGGCGCGGGGCGGCATCGCCCGGGTGGGGCAAGTGCAACTGCTGCAACCATTCATGACCCTGGCGGGCGCGTGGATGCTGCTGGGCGAGCCGCTGGAAGCGGCCAATATCGGCTTCGCGCTCGCGGTGATCGCCGTGGTCGCCATCGGCCGCCGCATGCAAATCAAACGCTAACACCGCCAACCGGGGTCAGAGCTCCAACTCGCAACTTTTTTGTTGCCTAACCGGGGTCAGACCTCCGAATCGAAACTTTTTTGTTGCCTAATT
>NZ_JAVCWM010000038.1:0-55167 GCF_030846495.1 Massilia scottii
GTTGAATCCGAATATGGCCCGCTCCAGCGCCTGGTGTCGAGCACGATCCGCGATGCCAGCGGACGCGCTGAAACCACGCATTATGAGTACGACGTTGCCGGACAACTGATCCGTATGACCGCACCCGACGGCTCTGCGCTGGAATACACGTATGACGACGCGCACCGCCTCACCGGCATGCGGGACCGTGCCGGGAACAGCATCAGCTTCACGCTTGATGCCATGGGCAATGTTGTGCGGCAGGAAGTGAAGGACGCCAGCGGAAAACTTGTGGCGCAGACTACGCGCGCCTTCGACGCGCTCAATCGCCTGCAGCGGGAGCAGCGCAGTACCAAAGACCCGGGCGCGCGCTTTGAATACGATGCGGTCGGCAACCTGACATCGAGTACCGATCAAATGGCGCGCGTCAGCAAGGGAACTTACGACACGTCTCATCGTCTGATCCAACAGACGCTGCCTGCTGCGGATGCCACGGGCAAGCCGTCAACGGTCGACTACGCGTACACGCAGCAGGATCAGCTTGCATCGGTGCTCGATCCGCGTCGCTTGCAAACGCGCTACGTCGTCAACGGGTTGGGGCAGCAAACGGCGCTCATCAGCCCAGATACCGGCACCACGACCACGCAGTTCGATGGCGCTGGAAAAGTGATATTACGCACCGATGCGACTGGACGCAAGACCGTCTATCGATACGACGCGGCGGGTCGCGTGACAGCCATCGGCACCAGCACGTTTGAATATGGGGCGGCCGGCAGTCCCGCAGCCGGCCGTGTGACGGCAATGTCGGATGAGGCTGGAAAAACGATGTACGCCTACGACGGCATGGGTAGGCTCGTAAGGAAGGAACAGGCGAGCGGCCCAGGGTCAAGGCGGTTCATAACCGCGTACACCTATGGCAGTGAAGGAAGTGCTGTTGGACACGTAACCTCGATGACCTACCCCAGCGGCAATCGCATCGACTTCACCTACGACAGCAATGGGAAGCCGTCGACCCTAAGCCTGACGCGTCCGAATGCTGCGCGCACGACGATTCTAAGTCAAATAACCTACCAACCGTTTGGCGCCGTGCGCGCATGGATATGGGGCAATCACAGCGCGGGAACTCCGAACAAATACGAGCGCCAGTTCGACCTGGAAAATCGCATTATCAGTTACCCTCTTGGCCACCTGAAAATGGGAGGTGCGACGCGCACGCTCAGTTACGATGCCGCCGGACGGATCGTGGCGAGCACGCATGCGGGGAACGCGACGTCAAGCAGGCTGGACCAGCGTTACAGCTACGATGGACAGGATCGCCTGATCGGCTTTACCAGCGCCACAGCCAGCCAGCGCTTCGAGTACGACACCAACGGCAATCGTACCAAAGTCGTTATTGGCGCCAATAGCTACTCCAACACGATCGATCCCCGCAGCAACCGGCTGACTGCCACCTCCGGACCGGTGCCAGCGAAACGCAATGCGTACGACGCCACGGGCAACCTCGTCAGCGACGGAACGATACGCTACGGCTACGGCAACAACGGGCGCCTGAGCAGCACCACAGGCATCAATGGCGCGTCCACGCAATACCGCTACAACGGGGTCGGCCAGCGGGCAATGAAGTCGGAGACTGCCGGCACATCGACTTTTTTCGTCTACAACGCAGCCGGACAAATGGTGGGGGAGTACAACAGCGCCGGGACGCCGATACAGGAGACGATTTACCTGGAGGGGATGCCGGTTGCCGTGGTCACACCGCGCACGGCGAGCGCAGGGGAGAGTGCTTACTATCTCTACGCAGACCATTTGGGAGCGCCGCGAGTGATCACACGCGCCAGCGACAACAAGATGGTATGGCGCTGGGATAGCGCAAACCCGTTCGGCGAGGACCAGCCTGATGAAAACCCAAACCGCCTTGGGAATTTCACTTTCAACCTTCGCTTTCCGGGACAGTATTATGATAGAGAAACCAATCTACATTACAACTACCATAGGGATTACGATCCGCAGACTGGACGGTACGTGCAGTCGGACCCAATCGGGCTTCGCGGGGGACTAAATACGTTTGCCTATGGGGAGGGAAACGCCGTATCGAAGATTGATCCGTTCGGGCTCCAGGTAATGCCAACACCGTTAGGGCCGATACCACTACCTCCGCCAATCGTCTATCCTTCTAGTAAACCACCTATAGACCCGTGGAATGATACGCATACTGAGACTCGAATTCCCGGAATCTATCCTAAAGTACCCAAGGGTCCAGGCGTGCCCAGTGGCAATGGTCCGGATGAAGAATCTGCCTGTCGAAAAATGCTAGAGGCGTGCATGGGGGCGGCCGGTAAATGCGGGTACTTAACCAAACCCGTGCAGGTCATGTGTATTGCGTCTTACTTCGCCTGTATGGTCGCAATAGGGGATTAAAGATGAAGACAATTGAATTTGATCATCTTGCATCTTTGATGCAAGATGAAATTGAAGAGTTGATAATGTCAACTATAGAGTTTGTGATAGTTGCGGATGGGGCAAAAAAACACGCTCTACTATCTTTTTTAGAGAGTGAGGAGAAATATTTTAACGGAGAGCGGCGATTTTTGGATCGGATTGCTTACCTATGGGGTGCGCGGCACGCTTTTTCAATCATTCCATTTGTTACCGTTTGGAATAAAGCACTGATTAATGGTTTTGAGATTAAATCAAAGAAAGAGATAGATTCGAAAATCTATCTCTTCTTTGAGAAGCGCGGAAATTAGTTGTTTAGTTTCGTGCGGTCATAAACTGGCGTATCGGCAACTGGTGGGGTCGTTGGAACTCAAATGGGTAAGAAATCTGAGAATTATGAGTGTGCGAAATGAATGCTGGAAAGCGTGCATCGATTTACGCCATTTTAGGAATTGGGGGCGTCGGATTGACTACCTATTTCATTTATCTGATGCTTGAGGCGGATAGCATGAGACTGGTAGACGGAACAAAACTTGTTTTTTTGGGAGCTGCATGTTTGATGTTTTTTGCTAGCATTAGCAACTTGATGATTGCATTCGCACTCGAGTTTGGTCGTGTTACCGAGGTGGTAGGAATGCAGAGCTGCGCGGAATTACGTCGTGACGGCGATATTGTCCGGAAAAACGCGCGGATTCGATTGATCAGAAATCTTGATGCTGACAATAGCGCCTTGAATTCAGATCAAAAAATACTCATTTTTCTTGCAGGTTGGCGGCCGGCTTCCTGCGCTGAAAGCGGTGTCATGCTGCGCATGTAGATTGCTGATGACGCCCCTCCCGCCGGCGCAAGAGGTCCATCGCGACCATTTCGTCAAATGCTCGTTTCATGTTCGGCGCTTCCGCGATCAGGGCGGCTGTCTTGCGGTCTTGACCTCAAGGTCCACCTGTCGTTCCCGCTCATCCTTCAGTCCGTCGTTCCCGCCGTGTGCCGCCTTGGCGCGGGAACGACGGTGGCTATCGGTAACGGCAGTGGCTATCGGCAGCGCCCATGGCAGTCCAGATGCCCCTACAAGCGCTTCAACCTCACCGCCGACCAGTCGCTATCCATCGATATCATCGCCACGCCGGTCACCCCGCGCTCCTTGGCCCACGCGAAAATGGAATCGCGGGTGAGGTCGGTGGCCTTCGGCGCGCTCGGCTTGAGGTAGGCTACCCACAAGGACCCCTTGTCGCCCAGCCGCTCCAGCGCGGCCGGAAACCAGCGTTCCAGTTCAGCCTGGCTCAGTGCGAACACCAGCACCACGTCCGCCGGTCCTTCGTCTTCGTTGATCAAGCTCTTCGGCAACTGTTCCATCATGGCGGGATGGACCCCGCCATTGAAGACCGCCAGCGACTTGGCCGTCTTCAGGTACATCTTGTCGGCTATCGTTTTCTCGCTCATCGGATATTACCCAGATTGAATTAGGAAGCGAAATTATGCTACCAGTGTTTGACCCGGGTACGCACCGTTGCGTTCATTTTCATTTTGATTATATTGTTCAATTTCTTTCCGGCCACCCTTGCCGAAGCGGTCCCACAGGCGGTCGTGGAAGGGCAGGACGATGACGTTGAGCACCGGTTCGATCAGCGCCGCCAGCCCGCCGAAGGCCAGCGAGCCGCTGGCCCAGGCCATCACGCCGAAGGCGACCGCGATGTGCAGGCCGGTCTGGCTGAGCTTTTCCAGCCCCAGTGCCAGCATGCGGCCACGCGCCGTGCGCGCCAGCCCCGCCAGCGCATGCCAGGTTTTTTCGTGCAGCGGCAGCAGCGCCACGTTGAGCACCGGCTCGATCAGGGCGGCCAGCCCGCCCAGCGCGATGGAGCCCGTCATCAGCCAGGTCAGGGCGAAGGCGATGGCCATGTGGGTGGCGATCCTGCTCGTCGTTTTTGCCGCTGCCCTGACCATGATGCCGTCCTTCCTGTTGC
This sequence comes from Massilia scottii, assembly GCF_030846495.1. Classification (NCBI taxonomy): domain Bacteria; kingdom Pseudomonadati; phylum Pseudomonadota; class Betaproteobacteria; order Burkholderiales; family Oxalobacteraceae; genus Massilia; species Massilia scottii. Next base: position 4,377 of record NZ_JAVCWM010000038.1, read on the forward strand.
GTGTGCGATTGGTGAATGATAATCGTTCGCATTTGGAAAAGACAGTTGATTCTGTATCCGATTCCGATAGGAGAAAGCTATGCCCGGGCTATTTGAGCAGGCCGGCCAGTTCCACCGCGGTTTTCACCTGCATCTTGTCGAAGATATGGGCGCGGTGCACTTCCACCGTGCGCATGCTGATGCCGAGCTGGTCGGCGACGACCTTGTTCATCTTGCCGGCCAGGATCAGGTCCAGCACTTCGCGTTCGCGCGCCGACAGGCTGGCCAGGCGCGCCTGCACCAGCGCGGCAGCGCCCGCCTGGCGCGACATCGCCAGCGCTTCCTCGACCCGGTCCATCAGGCGGTTGCCGTCGAACGGCTTCTCAAAAAAGTCGAAGGCGCCGCGTTTCAGGCTGTCGACCGCCATCGGCACGTCGCCGTGGCCGGTCAGGAAGATGACGGGCAGGCGCGCGGTCAGGCCGCGCGCGACCAGCTGGTCGAACACGGCCACGCCGTTCAGGTCGGGCATGCGCACGTCGAGCAGCAGGCAGTCGCCCTGGGCGTCGAAGCGGGCCGCGGCCTGCTCCAGGAAAAGGTGGGCGCTGGCGTGCCCGCAGGCGTCAATGCCGCGGGAGCGCGCCAGCCAGACGAGGGAGTCGCGCAGGACGTCCTCGTCATCGACGATATGCAACATGGGAGTCTCCGGTTTTTCGCGTAGTCTACCCCAGCGGCGCCGCTTGCGCCGGCAAGCTGAAGCTGAAGATGGTGCCGCCGGCCGGATTGGCGGCGTGTTTCAGGCTGCCGCCGTGAAATTCGACGGCGCTGCGGCATACCGACAAACCCATGCCCATGCCTTCGGCCTTGGTCGAGAAAAACGGCGAAAACAGGCGTTCGGCCACCTCGGGCGCAATGCCGTGGCCCTGGTCGGTCACGGCCACGCACACCTGGCCGTGCTCGCAGGTGGCGCTGATGCGCAGTACCCGCCGCGCGGGGGCGATGTCCTGCATCGCTTCGATGCCGTTGCGCGTCAGGTTCAGCAAAACCTGTTCGAGCATCATGCGGTCGGCGCTCACGCACGGCAGGTCGGGCGCGATATGGGTTTCCAGCACCACGTAAAACTTGCGCGCCTGCAGCTCGATCAGCGCGTAAATGCCCTCGACCAGGGCATGAACGCCGATCTGCTGGCGCTGCGGTTCGCGCTTTTTGACGAACTCGTGCACGCTGCGGATGATCTGGCCGGCACGCTGGGCTTGCAGGCTGGCCTGTTCCAGCGCCGGCTTGAGCAGGCCGGCGTCGACCGCCTGTTCGCTGGCCTGGGCCCGTCCCAGCACGTTCAGGGCGCCCGTGGTGTAGCTGGCGATCGCCGCCAGCGGCTGGTTCAGCTCGTGCGCCAGCATCGAGGAAATCTCGCCCATGGTGGCCAGGCGCGCGCTGGCCTGCAGCTTTTCCTGCTGCTGGCGGTTGAGTTCCTCGACGCGTTTCAGGTCGGAAATGTCGAGAATCGAACTCATCCAGCCGGTCTGGCGCCCGTCGCTGTCGACCAGCGGGGCCTCGAAAATGAGCACCGGCACGCGCACGCCGTCGGTGCGCTGGAAGATGGTTTCGAACTGCTGGGTCGCTTGGCCGGCCAGCACGGCGGCGAAGCGCTGCTGGTAGACCGCCATCGCTTCCGGCGCCCAGTAAGGCATGGGCGGGGTCTTGCCCAGCAGTTCCTCGGGCGGCAGGCCGACCATCTGGCAAAAGGCCGGGTTGACGTAGGTGACGCGCCCTTCCAGGTCGCGCGCGCGCAGGCCGGTGACGAGCGAATTTTCCATGGCCGTGCGAAACGCCATCTGCTGGCGCAGCGCGCCTTCGGCCGCCAGCCGGCGCGCGATGTGGCGCCACAGCGCCGCCAGGCTGGCCACCAGGCCCAGCGCCAGCAGCACCACCGATCCGACCAGCAGGTTGGGCAGCAGGCGCGGTTCGCTCTTGACGCTGTCGGTGGCCAGCATCACCGACGCGCCGGTCAGGTCGAGCGCGCGCTTGTGGGTGTACACCCCGCGCCCGGGACCGGCGGCGGCGCGCCTGGCCAGCAGCGCGTCGTCGCGGTCGAGCAGGGAAATGGCGTTATCCTGGGCGAACCACCAGGGCACGGTTTCGTCGAGCAGGATCTTGAGGTCGACCGTGGCCACCAGGCTGCCCATGTAGGCGCCGTCGCGAAACAGCGGCAGGTGGTAGTCGAGCAGGCGCTGGTGGGGCAGGGCGCCGCGATACGGTTCGGCGTAGCGCCCGATGCGTCCGGCGCGCGCCATCTCGGCGGCGTCGCGCGCGGGCGCGCCCAGGGAAGGGGCGCCGGGCGCCGCGCTCGACAAGATCAGGCGGGCGTCGGCATCGTACCAGCGCACCTGCTCCAGCTCGTGGCTGAGCTTGATCATCTGGGCCAGGCGCGCCTGCAGCACCGGCGTGGCCAGCTTGCCTTCGGCCAGTTCGGCGCCGAGCGCGGCCAGCGCTTCCTCGTTGCGGGTCAGTTCGAAGCGGATGGTTTGCTCGACCCACAGGGTGTCGGCGATCAGTTGTTCCTGGCGCTCGTTGGCTTCCATCTGGCGCGCCTGCCACGGCAGCCAGAACAGCACCGCCAAAAACAACAGCACCAGCAGCACCGGCAGCAGCCAGCGCCACGGGCCGCCGAGCACGAAAGGGGGGCGCGTGGGCTTGGAAGAGGAAGTCATGGCGCAAAGTGTCCGAATTTGTGTCTCTTGGCTATTGTGGTTATCCACAGTTGCAGTGCAGAATGGTGATTGGCAGACTGCCTTGCAGTCAAGAAATGTTAGTTACCATTAACAGGGAGACAAGTATGCAAATTAAATCGCTCGTCGTCGCGCTCGCCGCCGCGGCCAGTTTCAATGCATGGGCGCAAGCGCCAATCGTGATCAAGTTCAGCCATGTCGTGGCAACCGACACCCCCAAAGGCCAGGCCGCCGAGCGCTTCAAGTTGCTGGCCGAGAAAGCCACCATGAACCGGGTGAAAGTCGAAGTCTACCCGAACAGCCAGCTGTACAAGGATAAGGAAGAGCTCGAAGCCTTGCAGCTGGGCGCGGTGCAAATGCTGGCGCCCTCGCTGGCCAAGTTCGGCCCGCTGGGCGTGAAGGAATTCGAAGCCTTCGACCTGCCGTATATTTTCCCGAGCAAGGCGGCGCTGTACAGCGTGACCGAAGGCCCGATCGGCAAGGGCTTGCTGCAAAAACTCGAACCGAAAGGCATTACCGGCCTGGCGTATTGGGATAACGGCTTCAAGGTGATGTCGGCCAACAAGCAGCTGCGCGTGCCGGCCGACTTCCGCGGCCAGAAGCTGCGCATCCAGTCGTCCAAGGTGCTCGACGCCCAGATGCGCGCGCTCGGCGCCAACCCGCAGGTGCTGGCCTTCTCCGAGGTGTACCAGGCGCTCCAGACCGGCGTGGTCGACGGCACCGAGAATCCGCCATCGAACATGTTCACGCAAAAGATGCACGAAGTGCAGAAGCACGTGACCCTGTCCAACCACGGCTACCTGGGCTATGCCGTCATCGTCAACAAGAAATTCTGGGACGGCTTGCCGGCCGATATACGCGCCAGCCTGGTCAAGGCCATGGCCGAGGCCACCACGTTCGAGAAAGCCATCGCCCAGCGCGATAACGACCTGGCGCTCGAAGCGATCAGGAAAACCGGCAAGACCGCCATCTACACGCCGACCGCGGCCGAACAGGCCGAATGGCGCAAGGTATTGCTGCCGGTGCACAAGCAGATGGAAAGCCGCATCGGCGCTGAGCTGATCGGTTCGATCAACAAAACGGCCGCAGCAGCGAAGTAAACACCCCGGCGCGCGCCGCTCCGCCCTCGCGGCGGGCGCCGGCGCGCGCCGCACGCCTCACATTTCCCTTTCCTTGTTTTAAAGATTCAACATAAGGATTCGACATGAAATTTCTCGACCATCTGGAAGAGTGGATCATTGCGAGCCTGATGGGCGCTGCCACGCTCGTTGTGTTCGTCGCGGTGATCCACCGCTACCTGTCCGGCCTGCCCATTCCCGGCCTGCAGGACTGGCTGATTCAAATTAATACAAGCTGGGCCCAGGAACTGTGCATCTACATGTTCGTCTGGATGGCGAAATTCGGGGCGGCGTATGGCGTGCGCACCGGCATCCACGTTGGCGTCGACGTGCTGATCAACCTGATGAGCGAACGCTGGCGTAACAAGTTCATCGTGTTCGGGCTGGCGGCGGGCGCCGTCTTTACCGCCGTCATCGGCACCCTGGGCGCCAGTTTTGTCTGGCATATGGCGCAGACCGAGCAGACCTCGTCCGACCTCGAGATGCCGATGTGGATCGTGTATCTGGCGGTGCCGCTGGGCTCCTACCTGATGTCCTTCCGTTTCCTGCAGGTGATGGTGCATTTCGTGCGCACCGGCGAGCTGCCCAAGCATGACCATTCGCACGTCGAGGGCCTGGAAGAAGAACTGCCGGCGAAAGGCGGTGCCGCATGAACGCCCTCATCATTTTCGCCCTGCTGATCGTGCTGATGCTGACCGGGATGCCGGTCTCCATTTCGCTCGGCCTGACCGTGCTCACGTTCCTGTTTACGATGACCGATGTGCCGATCGCTTCGGTGGCGCTGAAGCTGTTTACCGGCATCGAGAAATTCGAGATCATGGCGATCCCGTTCTTCATTTTGGCGGGCAACTTCCTGACCCACGGCGGGGTGGCGCGGCGCATGCTCAATTTCGCCACCGCCATGGTCGGGCACTGGCATGGCGGGCTGGCGCTGGGCGGTGTGGTGGCGTGCGCGCTGTTCGCCGCCGTGTCCGGTTCGAGTCCGGCAACCGTGGTGGCGATCGGCTCGATCGTGCTGCCGGCCATGGTGCGCCAGGGCTATCCGAAGCGCTTCGGCGCCGGCGTCGTCACCGTCTCCGGCGGCCTGGGCATCCTGATCCCGCCGTCGATCGTGATGGTGATGTATTCGGTGACCACCAATACCTCGGTCGGCCAGCTGTTCATGGCCGGCGTGATTCCGGGGCTGATGCTGGCCAGCCTGCTGGGCCTGACGACCTGGTACCTTGCGCGCAAGAACAATTATCCGCGCATGCCCAAGGCCAGCTGGGGCCAGCGCTGGCGCGCCTTCCGCGAGTGCGCCTGGGGTTTGCTGCTGGTGGTGATCATTATGGGCGGCATTTATTCGGGCAAGTTCACCCCGACCGAAGCGGCGGCGATGGCGGCCGTGTATGCCTTCGTCATCGCCGTGTTCGTCTACAAGGACTTGCGCATCCGCCAGGTTGCCAAGGTGCTGCTCGATTCGGCATCGATGTCGGCCATGCTGCTCTACATCATTACCAATGCCGTGCTGTTCTCCTTCCTGATGACCAGCGAAGGCATTCCGCAGGCGATGGCGGGCTGGATTACCGGCCAGGGATTGGGCGTGGTGAGCTTCCTGCTGGTGGTCAACATCCTGCTGCTGTTGGCGGGCAACGTGATGGAGCCCTCGTCCATTGTGCTGATCATGGCGCCGATCCTGTTCCCGGTGGCGGTGACCCTGGGGATCGATCCGATCCACTTCGGCATCATGATGGTGGTAAACATGGAGATCGGCCTGTGCACGCCGCCGGTGGGCCTGAACCTGTACGTGGCCTCGGGCATTACCAAAATGGGCATCTCGGAACTGACCGTCGCGATCATGCCGTGGCTGCTGACCATGCTGGGCTTCCTGATCCTGGTGACGTACGTACCACAGATCTCCCTGTGGCTGCCTAATTTAATTTACAACTGAAATATATTTTCCCTCAGCGTGTAAAAAAAGCCACATTTTCTGAAATTAAATACGTTATGATGAGCACCGATTCAGCACCATACTGGTGCGGATGGGGCGAACGGATTGCAGGTTGGGGGAGTGGGAAGATAGAAGAAACGGTAGTTCATACCGGAGAAATATCGAGGAGACACGCGTTTTACAGAATGCTGTTGGCATGACCAAACGGCCGGGAACGTGAACAAAATTTGGAACGCACCGCAAGGTGCGTTTTTTTTCGTCCGTGCGCAGCGCCGGCCGATTGGTTTGGCGCCGCCGCTGCGCTACACTGCGTACATGAACAATCAAGCAGAGAACATTTTTTCGGCCATCGTGGCAGCGCCATTCGGGGCGGTCGGCATCCGCACCGAGGCCGCGCGCGTGCGCGAACTGGTTTACCTGCCGCCCCACTTTGGCGAAAAAGACGCGCTCGATGCGGTCGCCGAACTGGCGGCGCAGCAGGTGGCGCACTACCTGCTTGATCCCGATTACCGCTTCAGTTTGCCGCTGCTGGAAGCCGGCAGCGTCTTCCAGCGCAAGGTGTGGGACGCGATCGCCTCGATCCCGCGCGGCACCGTGCGCACCTACGGACAGGTCGCCAGGCACATCGGCTCGGCGCCGCGCGCGGTGGGCCAGGCCTGCGGCGCCAACTGGTTCCCGATCATCGTTCCCTGTCACCGGGTCACCGCGGCCGGCGGGCTGGGCGGCTTTTCGCACCACGATGATGAACATGGTTTCCACCTGGGCGTCAAGCGCTGGCTGCTTGCGCATGAAGGGGCTGGCAAGGGACCATGGCAACAGCAGTCAATCTTGAACTGATCGACGCCTTCTGCGACCAGCTGTGGCTGGAGCAGGGGCTGGCGAAAAACTCGATCGACGCCTACCGGCGCGACCTGCGCCTGTTCGCGCGCTGGCTGGAAGTGACGCGTCCGGCGCTGGCCAGCCTGCACGCGGTCGGTCCCGGCGAGCTGGAGGCGTATTTTTCGGACCGCCATGCGGAATCGAAGCCGAGTACGGCCAACCGGCGCCTGTCGGTGCTCAAGCGCTTTTACCAGCTGGCGCTGCGCAACAAGGAAATGACGGCCGATCCGTGCCTGCAGATGGCCTCGGCCAGGCAGCCGCAGCGTTTCGTGCATACCCTGACCGAGGCGCAGGTGGAAGCCTTGCTGGCCGCGCCCGACGTGAGCACGCCGCTGGGACTGCGCGAGCGCACCATGCTCGAACTGATGTATGCGAGCGGCTTGCGCGTCTCCGAGCTGGTGACCTTGAAAATGATGGAGCTGAGCCTGAACGACGGCGTGCTGCGCATCACCGGCAAGGGCAGCAAAACGCGCCTGGTGCCGTTCGGGCAGGTGGCGCGCCAGTGGATCGAACGCTACCTGAAAGAGGCGCGTGGGATCATCCTGAACGGCCAGATGGACGATGCGCTGTTCGTGACCGGGCGCGGGGGGCCGATGTCGCGCCAGATGTTCTGGATTTTGATCAAGAAGCATGCGGGCAATGCCGGGATCACGGCACCCCTGTCGCCGCATACCCTGCGCCATGCGTTCGCCACGCATCTGCTCAATCATGGCGCCGACTTGCGGGTTGTGCAACTGTTGCTGGGGCACGCGGATATTTCGACTACACAAATTTACACGCATGTTGCGCGCGAGCGCATGAAGCGACTGCATGCGGAGCATCACCCACGTGGTTAATTCAAATGCCGAACGCATAACTGGGTCATAATGCTGTCTTACTACCCCCCTTTCTTTTATAACCCAAGAGGTGATCCATGGCTAAAACTAATTTCCAGTACGAAAAGCGGCAGAGGGAATTAGAAAAGAAGAAAAAGGCGGACGAGAAGGCCAGGCGCAAGCTGGAAGCCAAGACCACGCCTGGCGGTGAAGAGAACGAGACACCGGATGAGGATGATGCTGAGGAAGCGAAGCCGGAATAATTGCGCTAGCTCGGATCGCAACCACAAGCCTGAAACCGTCGTTCCCGCCTTCGCGGGAAGTCGTTTCTGGCAGTGCCAGGAACGACGGTTTTGCGTTTTGGGGCATCAAGGATGCGTTCGCGGTACGCTGCGAACCTGGCCCCCCGCCGCGTGCCGCATTGGCGCGTGGGCGACGGGGTCCTTAGGGTAGAAGCGGGTGACGTCCAGACGTTCAGTCGTCCGGACGTCCGGTTTTCAGGCGCTCACAACGACCTTCTCCCCCTCATGTTCCTCAGCCTTCTCATTGCCCCTGAACCAGCGCGCCACGCGCTTGCCCAGGCTGTCCAGGTAGGTGTACGCCACCGGCACCACCACCAGGGTCAGCAAGGTTGAGGTAATCACCCCGCCGATCACCGCGCGCCCCATCGGCGCCTGCGTTTCGCCGCCGTCGCCCATGCCGATGGCCATCGGCAGCATGCCGAAGATCATCGCCAGGGTCGTCATCAAAATCGGCCGCAAGCGCACCTGGCCGGCCTCCAGGATCGCATCGTGCTGGCTCTTGCCTTCGCGCTGCCCGTGATTGGTAAAGTCGACCAGCAAGATCGCGTTCTTGGTCACCAGCCCCATCAGCATCACGATCCCGATCACCGAGAAGATATTCAGGGTACTGCCCGTCACCAGCAAGGCAATCAGCACCCCGATCATCGACAGCGGCAGCGACACCATGATCGCGATCGGCTGCAGGAAGCTGCCGAACTGCGAGGCCAGCACCAGGTAGATGAAGATCACCGCGATGCCCAGCGCGGTACCGGCCGCGCCCATGGTTTCGGCCATCTGCTCGGCGTCGCCGCCGACGTCGAAGCGCACGCCCTCGGGCAGCTCGATGCTCTTCATGGCCAGCTTGACGTCGCCGTCCACATCGCCCGTCGGACGCCCTTCGGCACTGGCATAGATCGCCACCCGGCGCTCCAGCGCCTGGCGCTTGAGCACCTGCGGGCTGGTCGAGGGAACGAATTCGACCACCTGGCGCAGCGGCACCATGACCGGATTGCCTTCGGCATCGCGCTTGCTCGACGCCAGCGACAGGTCGCCCAGGTCGGCTACCTTCTGGCGGCCCGACTTCGGCAACTGCACGTTGACGTCGTAGTTCTGCCCGTCCGGCGCCAGCCAGCGGCTGATCTGGTCGCCCGCCACGAACGGGCGCAGCGCCAGCCCGATCTGCTGGGTCGACAGTCCCAGGTCGCTCGCCAGCTCGTTGTTGATCTTGACGATGGTGGCCGGACTGGCGCCTTCCTGGCTGTATTCCAGGTCGGCGATGCCCTTGATCGCGCGCATCTTGTCGATCAGCTGGTGCGCCACGGCGTCCAGCTTGGCCTCATCCTGGCCCAGGATCGCGATGAAGATCGGCTTCCAGCCCACCGACATGGTGATCCCGGCAATCGACTGCAGGCGCTCGCGGATCAGGCGTTCGACTTCCTTCTGCGAGCGGCGCCCGGTCTTGTGCACGTCGGTCAGTTTCAGGTTCATCTGGGCCGTGTGGCGCCCGTTGTCGGTGCCCACGGTGGTGATCGCGGCATCGATTTCCCTGAACGGTTTCAAGGCCGCTTCGACCTGCTGCATCTTCTGGTCGGTGTATTCCAGGCTCGATCCGACCGGCGCCTTGAACTCCATGTGGATGTAGCCGTCGTCCGTTTCCGGGAACATTTCGCCGCCGATCAGCGGGGTCAAGGCCAGGCTGCCGACGAACAGCGCCAGCGCCAGCGCCAGGGTCGATTTGCGCCAGCGCAGCGCCAGTTCCAGCACCTTGCCGTACCAGACGTGCAGGCGCTCGATGCCGTGCTCGATCTTTTCCATGCCGCGGCCCAGCCACGGCACGTACTTGAAGCGGTCCTTGACCGGGTCGCGCCAGACCGAGGAGAGCATCGGGTCGAGCGTGAAGCTGACGAACAGCGACACCATCACCGCCACCGCCACCGTGATCCCGAACTGCAGGAAGAAGCGCCCGATGATGCCTTCCATGAAAGCGACCGGCACGAACACGGCGACGATGGCGAACGTGGTGGCCATCACCGCCAGCCCGATTTCATTGGTGCCGTCGTTGGCGGCCTGGGTGTGGCTCTTGCCCATGCCGAGGTGGCGCACGATGTTTTCGCGCACCACGATGGCGTCGTCGATCAGCAGGCCGATGCACAGCGACAGCGCCATCAGGGTCAGGAAGTTGAGCGTGAAACCGAAGAACTGCATGGCGATGAAGCTGGCCATCACCGAAATGGGCAGCGTCAGCCCGGTGATGATGGTGCTGCGCCAGGAGTGCAGGAACAGGAACACGATCAGCATGGTCAGCAGCGCGCCTTCCATGATGGTGCGCTTGACGTTGTCGAGCTGCTTTTGCACGCGGTCGGACTGGTCTTCGAGGATATCGATGCGGATGTCGGCCGGCAGGGTGGTGCCCATGGCGATGACCGCTTTCTTGATGCCGGTGCCCACGTCGACCACGTTGGCGTCCTGGATCTTGGTCACTTCGAGCGTGATGGCGCGCTTGCCGTTGATGCGCGAGATCGAGGTCTCTTCCTGTTCGCCGTCGATCACGTCGGCCACCTGCTCGAGGTAGACCGGGCCGCTGGCGCGGCGCGCCACGATGATCTTGTTAAAGCCGCGCGCATCCTTGATCTTGCCTTCGATGCGCACCAGCCGTTCGGCCGCGCCCCAGGCGATGTTCCCGGCCGGCAGATTGGCGTTGGTGCTCTGGATCGCGCGCAGCACTTCATCGACGCCGATGTTCTGGCTGGCCAGGCCGTCGGGCCGGATATGCACCAGGATCTGGCGGTTGGTCGTGCCGCGCACGCGCACCTGGCCGACCCCGGCCACGCCCTGCAGGCGCTTGGTGATGACTTGCTCGGTCAGGGTCGACAGTTCGCGCAGGCTGCGCTTGTCCGACATGAGCGACAGTTCCACGATGGCGCGGCTGTTGTCGCCTTCTTCACGGGCGATGAACGGTTCCTTGGCTTCCTTGGGAAAACCGGGGCGCGCGAGACCAATCTTGTCGCGCATGTCCGTCATGGCCTTGTCCATGTTGGTCGACAGGTGGAATTCGACCTGCACGCCGGCCCGGCCTTCCCAGGAATTGCTGCGGATTTTCTTCACGCCGCTGACGGTGTTGATGGCGTCTTCGAGCGGGCGGGTGATGTCGTTTTCCACCTGTTCGGGCGAGGCGCCGGGGTAGTTGACCTGCACGTAGGCGACCGGAATGGCGACGTTGGGCATGCTTTCCACGCCCAGGCGGCGGTACGAGAACAGGCCGAGCACGACCAGGGCCACCATCACCATCGTGGCGAACACCGGATTCTTGATACTGGTTGTTGTGATCCACATGGCTCAGCCTTTCGGAGCGGCGGGGGCGGCCGGCGCGCTGGTGACGCTGGCGGTAGCCGGCGGCTCGCTCAGTTTTACCTGGCTGCCGGGCTTGACCGCGTCGAGGCGGGCGGTGATCACGCGCGCGCCGTGCTCCAGGCCATCGGTCACTTCGACCATGCCTTCATCGTCGTTGCGCAGGCCGAGGGTGACCGGGCGCACCACCACCTTGCCGGACTCGACGACGTAGACCACATCGCGTTCCTTGTCCTTGCGCAGAGCGGCGAGCGGCAGCAGCGGGCGCAGCGCCGATTTCTGGGTGGTGATCGCGCCCTTGGCGAACATGCCGCCGCGCAGGGCGCTGTCGGCGTTGTCGACACTGATATACACCAGCATGCCGCGCGAACCGGTTTCGGTGGTCGGGTTGATGCGCGCCACCTTGCCCAGGAAGGTGCGGGACGGATAGCCATCGACCCGGAAACGCACTTCCTGGCCGGCCTTCACGCGCGGAATATCGGACGCCGGCACCTGCGCTTCGAGCGTCAACTGCTGCAGGTTGACGATGGAGAACGCCGGCATGTCGGGCGAGAGCTTGTCGCCGGCCTGCACGTGGCGCTTGCTGACCACGCCGGCCAGCGGCGCGCGGATTACCGTGTCGTTCAGGGCGATGCGGGCCAGCTCGACCTGGGCCTGGGCGGCGCGCACGCTGGCGCGCGCCAGCGCCACGCTGTTGTCGGTGGTGTCGTAGGCGTTTTGCGAAATGTATTTTTGCGCCAGCAGGGCGGCGCTGTTGGCATTGTTCTTGGCGGCCATCGACAGGCGCGCACTGGCTTCGTCGAGCGCGGCCTGCTGCTGCGCCATGCGGGCCTTCTGGTCGGCCTGGTCGAGCCGCGCCAGCACCTGGCCGGCGGCCACGTTCATGCCTTCCTGCACGGTCGTTTCCAGCACCTGGCCCGAGACCTTGGACTTGACGGTAGCCTGGGTCAGGGGCGCGAGCGAACCGGACAACGGCATGTTCACGCTCAGCTCGCCGGCGGCAACTGCCGCCACATCGGCGCGCGCCAGTTCGTACACTGGCGCCGCCTTCTTGGCGTCCGGCCCCTGGGCCGTGGGGGCGGCGGCCGGCTTGCGCGCCTGCACCGTGAACCAGGCGCCGGCGCCGAGGGCGACGATCAGCACGCCGAGCGCGGGAGCGCGCCAGCGTGGCTTGCGGAGGGTGGGCTGGGCCGGCGCGCTGGGCAAGGTCTCGAGTTTCATGGTGGCTTGGTCTTCTTCTGGTCGGGCGGGTGGTTGGGGCGCAGTGCGGTTCGCCTTGCGGGGCGCCGGTGCACCGTCCTGTGCGCAGGATGGTGTCACGGGCGCATGTTGTCACTATAGAAAACCGGCGGCCCGGCCGCACGCCGAATGCGACAGACCGCCGTTTGTGCACGACGAACTGCAAAAAAACCCGACAAAGCGCAAATTTTGCGGATTAGAAACAATTCTCCCGGCCTGCGCTTTGCGTGCGCGCAAACGGAACCGAACGTCCACGGTCAAAAATGGGTCTAAGGAGTATGGGCCAGCCTGCCGGCGGCCTCTGCCACAATGAGATGAAGGGAACACCGTGAGTGCTGACAAACCTGCCGAAGCGGGCAGTGTCGAGCCGGAAGGACCGGGACGCGAGGCGCTCGACGTCCTGTACCGTTTCGTCGCTGCCCTTGAACTGGCGCCGACGGTGGCCGTGCACAGCACCGACCGCAACGGCATCGTGCGCTACTGGAACCATACCTGCGCCGACGTATTCGGCGTCACCGCGGCCGAGGCGGTCGGGCGTCCCCTGACCAGCCTGGCCTCGCACCTGGACCGCGAGGAAGACTTCTGCAACACGCTCGAAACGGTGTGGAAGACCGGCCGCACGGCGCCGCCGCGCGACTGGCATATCCGGCGCCTCGACGGCGCCGAGCGCTGGCTGTACTCGACCCACTTCCCGGTGCTGCGCGACGGCGTGCCGCAGCAGCTGTTCTGCATGGAAGTCGATATCAGCAAGCGCAAGGTCGACGAAGCGGAACTGATCGAAGCGGGCGCCAACTTCCGCCAGCTGTTCGAGCGCTCGACCGACGCCATCGTCCTGATCGAGGGCAACCGCATCATCGACGCCAACCCGGCCGCGCTGGTGCTGTTCCACTGCGCCGGCAAGCAAGACATGGTCGGCAAGACCCTGCTCGATTTTTCGCCCGAGGTGCAGGCCACCGGCGAAACCTCGGTCGTGGCCGACGCCGCCCTGACCTCGCGCGCCTTCATCGACGGCAACCACCGCTACGAGTGGGAGTACCGCCTGCCCGACGGCGCCCATTTCTGGGCCGAGGTGCTGCTTACCTCGGTCACCCTGGACCATGAATTCCTGTCCTATGCGGTGCTGCGCGACATTTCCCCGCGCAAGGCGGCCGAGCATGCGCTGGCCATGGCCGCGCGGGTGTTCGAGAATTCGCGCGACGCCATCATCATCACCGACCGCTTTTACCGGGTCATCGCGGTCAACCAGGCGTTTACCGACCTGACCGGGGTGGCGGCGGTGGACGTGATGGGCGGCGAAGTGCCGGGCCTGCGCTCGGGCATGCACGAACCGTCGTTCTACCAGCAGATCTGGGACTTCGTGGCGGTGCACGACCACTGGGAAGGCGAGGTGTGCTGCGTGCGGCGCGGCGACGACGATGTCCCGATATGGGTAGCGGTCACGGCCATTCGCGACAGCGCCGAGCAGGTCTCGAACTACATGGCGATCATGACCGACATCACCGAGCGCAAGCGCGCCGAGGAACAGACCCGCTACCTGGCCGAGCACGACTTCCTGACCGATTTGCCGAACCGCGTGCTGTTCCTCGACCGCCTGCAGCAGGCGCTGGTGTCGGCGCGGCGCCAGCACACCAAGGTGGGCGTCATGTTCCTCGACCTGGACCGCTTCAAGGGCATCAACGACAGCTTCGGCCACCACGTGGGCGACGCCGTGCTCAAGGAAGTGGCCACGCGCCTCACCGGCTGCGTGCGCGGGGTCGATACCGTCAGCCGCCAGGGCGGCGACGAGTTCGTGGTCATCCTGGCCGACATCGGCGGGGTCGACCAGGCCGCCCATGTGGCCACCAGCGTCATGCACGCGGTGGCGCAGCCGGTGCGCAGCGATGGCCACACGATCAGCCTGTCGGTCTCGATCGGCATCGCCATCTCCCCGGACGACGGCGTCGACATCGACACCCTGCTGAAAAACGCCGACGTGGCCATGTACCACGCCAAGCAGAACGGGCGCAACGCCTTCAGCTTCTTCAATGCCGACATGAACGCCCACGTCATCGAACGGGTGCAGATCGAGAACGAATTGCGGCATGCGCTGTCGAACCAGGAGTTCCTGCTCGAATACCTGCCCGAGGTGAACATCGCCAGCGGCCAGACCATCGCGGTCGAGGCACTGCTGCGCTGGCGCCATCCGCAGCGCGGCCTGCTCATGCCGCACCAGTTCATTCCGGTGGCCGAAGAATGCGGGCTGATGGTGCCGATCGGCGAATGGGTGCTGCGCCAGGCGTGCGCGCGGGCGCGCGCGTGGCGCGACGAGGGCTGTCCGGTGGTGGTGGCGGTCAATCTGTCGGGGGCGCAGTTCATCGACAGCGGCCTGGTGCACAGCGTCGAGGAAGCGCTGCGGCTGTCCGGGCTGGCGCCCGAGTTTCTCGACCTCGAGTTTACCGAAAGCGTCATCATGCGCGGCGACGATGCCACCATGGCCACCATCGCCACCTTGCGCGCGCTCGGGGTGCAGCTGACCATCGACGACTTCGGCACCGGGTATTCGAGCCTGAGCTTCCTGCGCCGCTATCCGCTGACCAAGCTGAAGATCGACAGCTCGTTCGTGAAAGACATAGCGGATGCGGACCCGGGCGCGCCCGTGAATGCGTCCGCGAACGCGAACGCCAAGGCGAACCTGATCCCCGCCATCATTGCGGTGGCGCGCAGCCTCAAGCTGCGCGTGATCGCCGAGGGCGTCGAGACGGCCGAGCAGCTGCTGTTTCTACGGCAGCATGGCTGCGACGATTACCAGGGGTATTACGCGAGCATGGCGTCGAGCGACCCGGACCTCAAACCCCGCCCTCACTGAGGCCGCGCGGCCCGTCGAACAGGCGGATGCGCGCCAGCACCTGGCCGTGGTCGGACGCCTCGGGCAGTTCCAGCACGATGTGGTCGTTCAGGTACACCACGTCGACCACCTCGCCGATCGCGTTGGGCAGGGTAGCGTTGAATTCTTCCGACACCAGGATGTGGTCGATGGTCGTGTAGTGGCTGTCGTGCACGATGCTGAATCCCACGTGGCGCAGGTGGTCCTGGCGCTGCTGCAGCTGGTAGGCGTCGAACATGCGCTCGCCCAGGGTATTGCCGTTACCCAGCACGATCATGGTGGTCACGGCGTCGGCCACATCGTTGAAGTCGCCCAGCACCACGCGCGGGCGCTGGTGTTCCCTGGCCAGCTGGCTCAGGAACACGCGCAGGGCCGCCGCTTCGGTGCCGCGCCGGATCAGCGAGCGCAGGCAGGCCAGCGCGTACAGTTGCGGGTCTTCGCTGCTGTCGCCGTTGCGGTAGTCGGGGCGCTTGGACTTGAGGTGCACCACCACCACGTCGACCGTGCAGTCGGGCGAGACGATCACCGGCGCATGGATCACGGCGCGCGAAAAGCGGTCGGCTTCGCGGCTGCCGGGCGGCAGCGCCACGCCCTCGGGGAACTGCAGGTGGGCCACGCCGGGCGCGGCCAGCGGCAGGCGCGATACCAGCGCCACGCTGGGCGTGAGGCGTTCGGCGGCCGGATCGGGATCGAAGCCGACGTGCAAGGCGTCGCGGTAGCGGCGGGTGCGCGCCAGCGCGTCAAGCAGGGCGGCCTGCGAAAAAATCTCCTGGAAACCGATCACGTCGGCATCGAGCAGGTCGATCTGGCGCGCGGTCCAGTTCAGCTTGGCCTCGTATTCTTCCGGCGTGGACGGCAGGAGATTGTCGTACAGCTTCGCGCCGGGTGGGGCGAGGTTGTACACATTGAAGGTGGCAAAGCGAATTTCTTGCTGCATAATAAGAAACTCCTCATTGAACGTTTAGCGTATCACGCATGGCCAAGAAAGAGCACATTTCCGAAACACCGGCGACGCAGTTCCTGCGCAAGCACGGTGTGATTTTCAGCGAACATCCCTATCCGTATGAAGAGCATGGCGGCACCTCGGTGTCGGCGCGCGAGCTCGGCGTGCCCGAGCATTCGGTGGTCAAGACGCTGGTGATGCAGGACGAAGCGGCCAAGCCGCTCATCGTGCTGATGCATGGCGACTGCAAGGTGTCGACCAAGAACCTGGCGCGCGCGATACCGTGCAAGTCGGTCGAGCCGTGCAAGCCCGAGGTGGCCCAGCGCCATTCCGGGTTCCAGATCGGCGGCACCTCGCCGTTCGGCACGCGCAAGGCGCTGCCGGTGTATGTGGAAGAGAGCATCCTGGCGCTGGAAACGATGTATATCAACGGTGGCCGGCGCGGCTACCTGGTCGGCATCGCCCCGCAGGTGCTGGTCGATCTGCTCGGCGCGCGCGCGGTGAGCTGCGCGCTGGAAGAATAGGCGCCGCGCCGTCCAGCGCTTGCCCGGCCTGGCGATGAGAATAGATGCATGAGCGAAAGTATTTGAGGCCGTGACACCGCCTCGAATGCCATCGGCGCATCCTCAAGCGTGGTTTTGTTACAAATATTTTACGAAAATTTTACTAATATTCTTAACAAAAGTTTACTTTGTCGAGTCCGGCAGGATAATGTGCAGCCTGTTTGCATAGAAATACATCCTTGAAACGCTGAACCGGAGTTGACATGAGACGTTTGTTGAAATGCCTGGCAATGATTGCCTTAACCAGCGGGGTGCTGACCGCATGCGGCGATAACACAGGCGCTTCAAGCGCCCCCCGCTCCGCCGGCGCGGACGCCCCACCGCCTGTCGTGAGCACGGCCGATGCGGCCGGAACCGGGGTGATGACTGGCGGCGGCGCCAAGGCCGGCAGCGCTGCCGGCCTTGCCGATGCTGGCGCCGCCCCGCTCGCCATTACCAGCGCCATGGGCGTGGCCGCCGCTGCATCGACCACGCAATGGACATTTTGCGCGAACGAAAACAGCCGTTGCGTCTTCACCGGCAACCAGACCGTGCGCTATGGCGCTGGCGACCGCTTCGTCAGCAAGACGCTGGGCTGGGGCGCCTCCTGCAACAACGCCACCTTTGGCGATCCGGCACCGGGCCTGGCCAAGCGTTGCGAAGTCACCAGCACCTGGGAAGCGTGCGGCATCGAGGGCGGCCAGTGCGCTTTCGGCGATACGCGCACCGTGCGCTATGGTTCCGGCACCAGCTTCATGAGCAAGACGGCGACCGGCGGCGTCGCCTGCAACAGCAATGTGTTCGGCGATCCGACGCCGGGCATCGCCAAACGCTGCGACAAGGCTGCCGTCACCTGGACCTTGTGCGCTCCCGAAGGCGGCCGCTGCAATTTCAGCGGCGCCAGTGCGGTGCTGTTCGGGGCGGAAGGCAAGTATTACACCTATACCAAGACCGACGGTGTCGATTGCAACACGACCGCCATGGCCAACCCGGCCCCCGGCCTGGTGAAAAGCTGCTACATCCCTGGCGCGCCGGTTGCCGACGCCACGCCACCGGTTGCCGGCGATCCACGCATCGGCAGCATCCAGCTGGCGCAATCGCAGCTGTTCGACAGCGCCGACAGCGCCCTGATTTTGATCAGGGGCAAGGCGGTGATGGTCAAGGTCAATGCCCTGAGCAACACGCCAGGCGTGGCCAAGCCGGACGGCAAAGTCCAGGTCAAGGATGCGAATGGCAATGTGCTGCGTGAAATCCCCCTGAACAAGCCGGCCGGTGCACTTCCTGCCAGCGTGCCGGTCGTGCCCGATGCGAACACCTCCTACATCGCGGTGGTGCCGTCCGACCTGGTCCGCCCTGGCCTGCGCCTGAGCGTGGTCCTGGCGAATGGCCAGAGCAAGACCATCAATCCGCGTGTCGGCGGTGGTGTGCCGATGGAGCTGGTCACGATTCCGGTCCAGATCGGCGGTTCGGTCGGCCGTGTCGTCGGCAATCTGCGCGACTTCGTTCAGGATCGCATTCCGGTGTCGGGCGTGAACCAGTTGGGCCGCGCCCCGTATGTGTCGTCGCGCGTGACGCGCTTGCCCGTTAATGAAACCGAGTGGCGCGATGCGTTCGGTAAAATCCTGGGCGAAATCGCCGACTTGCACCGCCTGGAAAATGCCAACGATCGCCAGCATTACTTCGGCTTCATTCCGAAAGCGACCTACGGCCTGGCCGGCCTGGCCTATGTGCCGGGCACCAGTGGCGTTGCCGCAGATATTCCATCGATGAACGAAGATGGCTTGCGCGGTATCGTGGTCCATGAACTGGGTCACAACTACCGTCTGAACCACGCCGCTTGCGGCGGCGCCGGCTCGCCGGACCCGAAGTATCCCTACCCGAACGCGCAGCTGGGCACGGGCAGCCACTACACCTGGGGCTATCTGTTCAGCAGGGCTGCCTTCTTCGATCCGCGCAACCCGAATACGCATGACATCATGAGTTATTGCGGCGGCAGCACCTTTTCGGACTACAACACCGGTCTGATGCAAGCGTTCCTGACCCCGGCGGACACGCTCATGAAGGCGACGGCTGACAATGCACCACAGGATCTGATCCTGGTCAGCGGCCAGATCAGCGGCGACAAGGCAACGCTGTCGCCCCTGAAATCGTACATCGGCCGCGCCCGGGTGCAGGACAAGGGCGAGTACACCTTGCGGATCGTGACCGCCAAAGGCGCGCTCGACTATCCGTTCTCCACGCTGGTGGTCGACCATGCCGAGGAAATGAAGTCGCAGAACTTCAGCCTGTCGATTCCTAACCCGGGGCAGATCGTCAGTATCTCGGTGGTCAAGGGCACGGCGAGCCTGATGCAGTCGACCGCCCGCTTGATCCCCGAAGGCAGCGTCCAAGGCGGGAGGGCCGTGGTGCAGGTGCGCGAGCAGGCCGGCAAGGTGCAACTGAACTGGGATCATTCCCGCTATCCTTACCTGACGGTGACCTTGGTCACCGATGCCAAGCGCTCGACCCTGGCGCAGGATCTGCAAAGCGGCAGCGCGGTCTTGTCCCTGGGCCCGTTGCCGGCCGGTGGCGCGTTCGAATTCAGCCTCTCCGATGGCGTCAATACGACGCTGGTCAAGCAGGAGCGCGACAGCGCAATGTAACAAGGCGGGGGCCAGTGAGCCCCTGGTAACGCAAAGCGGCCCGAAAGGGCCGTTTTGCGTTGTGCATCCCCGGGCTGCTGCGGGCCAAGGTCTGATGGGGTAGATGTTGCGCCGTTGATGAAAGAGCGTCCCGAACGGCCCCGGCAGGAGGGTGAGCAGGGGTGGGCAGGGGTGATCCGGCTGCGACTATGGTGTATATTCACGCCCGGCGCGTGGCGCCTCTTCCCAACGAGAGAGACAACAATGAATACAGCAATTTTCACCATCGTCGCCTATCTGATCGGCTCGATTTCGTTCGCCGTGGTGATGAGCCGCGTGTTCGGCCTGTCGGACCCGCGCACCTATGGTTCCAAGAACCCGGGCGCGACCAACGTGCTGCGCAGCGGTAACAAGGGCGCGGCCATCGCCACCCTGATCGGCGACGCCGCCAAGGGCTGGTTCGCGGTCTGGCTGGCGGTGCGCCTGTCGGGCGAGTATGGCGTGGGCACGGCCGGCATCGCGCTGGTGGCCATTGCCGTGTTCCTGGGACACCTGTGGCCGGTGTTCTTCCGCTTTGTGGGCGGCAAGGGCGTGGCGACCGCGGCGGGCGTGCTGATCGGCATCAATGTGTGGCTGGGCCTGGCGGTGCTGGCGACCTGGCTGGTGGTCGCCTTCGCCTCGCGCTACTCCTCGCTGGCGGCACTGGCGGCTTCCGTTGCCGCGCCAATTTACTACGGGCTGGCGTTCGGCATCGATGAACTGTTTTTCGCCGTGGTGGCGATGAGTTCGCTGCTGCTGTACCGCCACAACCAGAACATCGCCAACTTGATGGCCGGCAAGGAAAGCAAGATCGGCAGCAAATCGGCCGGCGCCAAAAAATAGGGTGTGCGGGTGCGATCTGCCGCTTGGCGCTAGAATGGAACGCCCGACCGACAGGAGCGCCTGGTGACCAAGCTGAAAATTGATTTTGTATCCGATATCTCCTGCCCCTGGTGCGTGATTGGCCTCAAGTCGCTGGAACAGGCGCTGGGCCGCCTGGACGGCGTGGCGAGCGCCGAACTGCACTTCCAGCCCTTCGAGCTCAATCCGAACATGGTTGCCGAAGGCCAGGACATCGGCGAACATCTCACTGAAAAATACGGCGCCACGCCGGAGCAGGGCGCGCAGACACGCGACATGATCCGCGCCCGCGGCGCCGATCTGGGCTTTCGCTTCGACATGGATGCGCGCAGCCGCATCTACAACACCTTCGACGCGCACCGCCTGCTGCACTGGGCCGAGCTGCAGGGGCGCCAGCGCGAACTGAAAATGGCGCTGTTCGAGACCTACTTCACCAAGGGCGAGAGTCCGGGCGACCATGCCGTGCTGGCGCGGGTGGCGGGCGAAGTGGGCCTGGACGCCGCGCAGGCGGCCGAGGTGCTTGCCAGCGGCGCGTATGCCGGCGACGTGCGCGAGCGCGAGCGGTTTTATCAGCAGCAGGGCATCAGTTCGGTGCCGGCCATCATCATCAACGACCGGCACTTGATTTCGGGCGGGCAGCCGCCGGAAGTGTTCGAACAGGCGCTGCGCCAGATCGCAGCCGAATCCACGTCACAGGAGCATTGAGATGCCTACAGCAAGCTGGAACGGCGCCGTGATCGCCGACGCGCCGCAGGATCAGGTGCAGATCGTCGAAAACAATGTGTATTTCCCGATGTCGGCGGTCAGGCAGGAATATCTGCAGCCGAGCGCGACTGAGACGAAGTGCCCGTGGAAGGGCACGGCGAACTATTTCAGCTTGCTGGTCGATGGCGAAAGCAACCGCGATGCGGTGTGGACCTACCGCGCGCCGTTCGATGCGGCCAGGCAGATTGCCGGGCATGTGGCATTCTGGAAGGGCGTGACCGTCCAACGCTGACCCGACAGATCCCGCGATTGACGGGCGCTTTTGGTGCGCCGCACAATAACGGTGCCGAAAACCGTCCATCGCGGCGCTTTGCGCCGCTAAGTTCTTCCTCCCTCACTCTCATTGCCCGCTGGCACGCCGTTTGCTGATGCCTTGGTAACGGCGCACGCCTGCGCCTGGCTTGCCAAACGAGGGAACCATGACGACCGACCGCACCATCCTGACCCGCCGCACCCTGCTCAAGGCCGGCGCCGCCGTCTCGCTCACCGGCCTGGCCAGCGGCGGTGTCTTCGCCGCCGGCTCCGACAAGCCCGAAAAAGAAGACATCAAGATCGGCTTCATTCCCCTGACCGACTGCGCCTCGGTGGTGATGGCCTCGGTACTCGGCTTCGACAAGAAATACGGCATCAAGATCGTCCTGAGCAAGGAATCGTCCTGGGCCAGCGTGCGCGACAAGCTGGTCAACGGCGAACTCGATGCCGCGCATGTGCTCTACGGCCTGCTGTACGGCGTCCAGATGGGCGTGGGCGGCGCCAAAAAGGACATGGCGGTCCTGATGAACCTGAACCACAACGGCCAGGCCATCACCCTCTCCAAAAAAGTGGCCGACAAGGGCGGCGTGGACGGCGCCTCCCTCGCCAAACTGATGCAGACTGACAAGCGCGAATACTCCTTCGCCCAGACCTTTCCGACCGGCACCCACGCAATGTGGCTGTACTACTGGCTGGCCACCTACGGCATCAACCCGCTCAAGGACGCCAAGGTCATCACCGTGCCGCCCCCGCAGATGGTGGCCAATATGCGGGTCGGCAACATGGATGGCTTTTGCGTGGGCGAGCCGTGGAACCACCGCGCCATCGTCGACGGCGTCGGCATCACCGCCGCCACCACCCAGGATATCTGGAAAGACCACCCGGAAAAAACCCTGGGCACCACGCTCGAATGGGCCAAAAAATACCCGAACAGCGCACGCGCCCTGATTGCCGCCGTACTGGAAGCGAGCAAGTGGATCGACGCCGGCCTCGTCAACAAGACCAAAATGGCCGCCACCATCGCCGACAAGTCGTACGTGAACACCTCGGTCGATGTCATCAACCAGCGCATCCTGGGGCGCTACCAGAACGGCCTGGGCAAGACCTGGGACGATCCGAACTACATGAAGTTCTACAACGACGGCTCGGTCAACTATCCCTACCTGTCGGACGGCATGTGGTTCCTGACCCAGCACAAGCGCTGGGGCTTGCTCAAGACCGAACCGGATTACCTGGCCACCGCCACCAGCGTCAGCCAGATCGGACTCTACACCGAGGCGGCCGCGATGGCCAAGGTGAGCGTGCCCAAGTCGCCGTTGCGCACGGTGAAAATGCTCGACGGAACGGTTTGGGATGGCAAGAATCCCAAGGCCTACGCCGAATCCTTCAAGATCAAAGCCTGAACCGGGAGCCCATGATGAGTGCCGTGCTGGAATCGATGTCGACTACCCCGAGCGCTGTGCCGCAGGCCGCGCCGGTGCCTGAAAAACGCGCGCGCAGCGAGCGCCTCGCCAGCCAGGGCGTGATGCTGAGCGATGGCAAGTCGCGCCTGCGCGGCGTGGTTTTGGCGCTGCTGCCGCCGCTGATGGGACTGGGCTTGCTGGTGCTGCTGTGGCAGATTTTATCGGTCAACAACACCAGCTTTCCCTCGCCCGCCGTGACCTTCGCCGAAGCGGTGCGCATGTTCGCCAATCCTTTCTACCGCAATGGCCCCAATGATCAGGGCATCGGCTGGAATATCCTGGCCTCGCTCAAGCGCGTGGCGCTCGGCTTCGGGCTGGCGGCCGCGGTCGGCATTCCGCTCGGCTTCATGATCGGGCGCTTCCGTTTTCTGGCGGGCATGTTCAATCCCATCATCAGCCTGCTCAAACCTGTCTCGCCGCTGGCCTGGCTGCCGATTGGCTTGCTGGTGTTCAAGTCCGCCGACCCGGCGGCGATCTGGTCGATCTTCATCTGCTCGATCTGGCCGATGATCGTCAACACCGCCGCTGGCGTGCAGCGCGTGCCGCAGGACTACATGAACGTCGCGCGCGTGCTGCAACTGTCGGAATGGAAAATCTTCACCAAGATCTTGCTGCCGTCGGTCTTGCCCTACATGCTGACCGGCGTGCGCCTGGCCATCGGCACCGCGTGGCTGGTGATCGTCGCCGCTGAAATGCTGACGGGCGGGGTCGGCATCGGCTTCTGGGTGTGGGATGAGTGGAACAACCTGAACGTGCCGCACATCCTGATCGCCATCGTCGTCATCGGCGTGGTCGGGCTGGCGCTCGAACTTGCCCTGGTGGCCCTGGCCAAGGCATTTACCTACGAAGAAGCGGGGGAACTGACATGAACAGGAAATTCATTGAAGTGCAGCACGCCGAAATGGTGTTCGAGACCCGCAAGGGGCGCTTTCACGCACTGAACAATGTCAGCCTGACGGTGGCGCAGGGCGAATTCGTCACCCTGATCGGCCACTCGGGTTGCGGCAAGTCGACCCTGCTCAACCTGCTGGCGGGATTGACCAGGGCGACCGACGGCACCCTGATCTGCGCCGGCCGCGAGATTGCCGGACCGTCGCCCGAGCGCGCGGTGGTATTCCAGAACCACTCGCTGCTGCCGTGGCTGAGCTGCTTCGAGAATGTGTACCTGGCGGTCGAGCGCGTGTTCTCGAACAAGGAATCGGTCAGCCAACTGCGCGATCGCACCAGTGCGGCGCTGGCGCTGGTGGGCCTGAGCGCGGCGGCGCTCAAGCGCCCCAACGAGATATCGGGCGGCATGAAGCAGCGCGTGGGCATTGCGCGCGCGTTGTCGATGGAACCGAAGGTGCTGCTGATGGACGAGCCCTTCGGCGCCCTCGACGCCCTCACGCGCGCGCACCTGCAGGATGAATTGCTGCGCATCGTGGCCCAGACCGGATCGACCGTGGTGATGGTGACCCACGACGTGGACGAGGCGGTGCTGCTGTCGGACCGCATCGTGATGATGACCAACGGGCCGGCGGCGACCATCGGCGACATCGTGCAGGTGCGGCTGGCGCGCCCGCGCGAGCGGGTGGCGCTGGCGCATGACGCGCTGTATATCGAGTACCGCACGCGCGTGCTGGAGTTCCTGTACCACCGCCAGTCAAGGCCGCAGGCGGCTTGACGGGACGGGGTGGGCGGGGCGGGGCTGCTGCGAGGTGACACCCGTGGGTGGAAGGCTCTCAGGCCGGCGGGCCGGTTGCCGCCGGCAGTGGCCTTGCCTCCAGCGCTGGCGCCGGCGGCAGGCCGGTGATCGCCAGAATATCGTGCTCGTCCAGCGTTTCTTTTTCCAGCAGCGCGCGCACCAGCGCGTCGAGCTGGGGCCGGTGCTGGCGCAGCAGGCGCAGCGCGTCGGCGTGGCAATCGTCGATGATGCGCAGTACCGCGAGGTCGATACGGCGCGCCGTTTCGTCGCTGAACGGCTTCTCGCCGGCGAAGCCGGCGGCGCCGCCCAGGAAGGGGTTCGGGCGCGGCGCCAGCTGCACCATGCCGAGTTCATCGCTCATGCCCCAGCGCGTGACCATGTTGCGCGCCAGCGTCGTCGCCTGCTCGATATCGTTTTCGGCGCCGGTGGTGCGGGTGCCGTACACAATCTCTTCGGCCACGCGCCCGCCCAGCATGCCCACGATGCGTGCCCGCAGATAAGCCTCGGGATAGTTGTAGCGGTCCGTCTGCGGACGCTGGTAGGTCACCCCCAGGGCTTGCCCGCGCGGCACGATCGTCACCCGGTGCACCGGGTCCGCGCCGGGCACGACCAGGCCCAGGATGGCGTGGCCGCTCTCGTGGTACGCAATCCGTTCGCGGTCCGCCTCGCTTAACAGGATCGGGCGCTCGGGACCGAGCACGATTTTTTCCAGCGCGTCCATGAAATCCTTTTGCCGCACGTCGGACTGCTCGCGCCGCGCGGCAAGCAGGGCCGCCTCGTTGACCAGGTTCTTCAGGTCCGCGCCGGACAGACCCGGCGTGGCGGCCGCCAGGTGCGCCAGGCTGACGTCTTTCGCCAGCGGCACCTTGCGTACATGCACGTTGAGGATCGCCTCGCGCCCGGTCTTGTCGGGCAGGTTGACGATCACGCGCCGGTCGAAGCGTCCGGGGCGCAGCAGCGCCTTGTCCAGTACATCGGGCTGGTTGGTGGCGGCGAGCACGATGATGCCCTCGCGGCTGGAGAACCCATCCATTTCGGTCAGGATCTGGTTCAGCGTCTGTTCCTGCTCGCTGGTGCCGCCAATCGCCATGGCACCGCGTGCGCGGCCGATGGAATCGAGTTCGTCGATAAAGATGATGGCAGGCGCATGCTCGCGCGCCTGCCTGAACAGATCGCGCACGCGCGCCGCGCCGACGCCGACGATCATTTCGACGAACTCGGCGGCGCTCATCGAGAAAAACGGCACGCCCGCTTCGCCCGCCACCGCCCGGGCCAGCAGCGTCTTGCCGGTGCCGGGCGAGCCGACCAGCAACACGCCCTTGGGCGCGGCGCCGCCCAGGCGCGTGTACTTGCCGGGGTCTTTCAGGAAGTCGACCACTTCGACCAGCTCATTTCTGGCCTCGTCGATCCCGGCCACGTCGTTGAAGGTCACGCGCGTCGCGCTCTCCTGGTCGTAGCGGCGGGCCTTGCTCTTGCCGATGCCGAAAATGGAGGCGCCCAGGCCCGCACCGTGCTGTCCGGTGCGCCGGAACAGCCAGAAGTAAAAGCCGATCAGCAGCAAGGCCGGCCCGAATCCGTAGAGCAAGGTAGCCCAGGCACTGCCGGCCTGCAGGGATACGGCACTGATTTCGACACGGTGGTTAATCAGAAATTGTTCCAGGCCGGGGTCGACGAACGCCGGCAAGGTGGTGCGAAATGCCTGTGCCGGCTTGGGCGGCTCCGTGAAGAGGGGCGTGGCGGGCGCATTGCCGCCATCCGCTTTTTTGCGCTCGGGGGGAGGCCAGGTGAAAGGGCTTGTGAAACGGCCTTCGAGAACCTCGCCCCGGCTGTAAATCGAATTCACATTTCCTTTCGCCACTTCCTGCTTGAACACCGTGTAAGGAATCGTGACAGGCGTATCCGCAGCGGGAAGAAAGGCTCTCATCACGAGATAATTGACAAGAAGAATGATCGCAAATGCGAGCCAGGTGTTGCGCGGCGGAAGCTGATTTTGCGCGGCCGTGCCGCTGCCGCCAGCCGCAGGCGGAGCCGGGCGTGATTGCTGGGGAGGACGGGAAAAATCATCGCGCTTCATAAGATGATTTGGCAACTCACCCAGCTGAAAGTTGCAGTGATCTGAAAAATATATCCGGATTTTTGCCAGTGGCCCGGCGCCAATCGCGCCTTCACAAACAGGCGCGGTGGATTGCCGCGGCAGCACAGGGCGCTGTGTCACCGCCGCCAAGCCCGACTCATGCGATATCGAGCACAATCGGCTGATGATCCGAGGCCGCCGTTTCCGACTGCACTTCCACCTCGGTCACGCGCGAGGCCAGATCGCTGGTGAGGAAAAAATAGTCGAAGCAATCGGCCCGCTCCGGCCACTTGAAGCCATGCAAGCCGGCGGTCGGCGCGCGCGCGATTTCCGGATGGCGCAGGCGCCACGCGTCGACCAGCGGCAGCGCGATGCTGTCGTCCGGCGCGATCAGTTCCTGGTAGTCGGGCGAATCGGGCGTGAAGTTGAAGTCGCCGCAATAGATCGCCGAGCCCGGCCGGAATCCGAGCTGGTACGGCGGGTCCATGGTCGGGTCCGGTTGGAAGATACGTGCCCGCTCGCACGCTTCCCAATGCAAATACTTGATGTGCCGCACCTGCGCCATGCGCTGCACCGGCGAGTAGTATTCCAGATGCGTGGTCAGCACGCGGACCTTGCCGCCGGGCGCGTCGATGACGGCCTCGATCAGCCCGCGCGGCATGCCGGCCGGACTGTTCGGATCGGGCGGCCACGGCAGCAGGTAGCGGTGCACCTGGTTGATCCGGTATTTGGAGAGCAACATATTGCCGAACTGGCGCGGCAGGTTGTTTTGGTAGATTTCGCTGGTCGGTTCAATTACCGGCTGGTAGCCACCGAAGGCCCCCGCCAGCTGGCGGAACTGGTTGGCGTTGGCGTTGCCTTCGAGCTCGGCATGATTTGACGCAACTTCCTGCAGGCAAATCACATCGGGATTTAATTTGCGCAACACATCGATGATGGCATGGATGCGGATCCTGCCATCCTTGCCGCAACCCCAGTGAATATTCCAACTAACAACACGCATACAGCACCTCCGGAAAAACAGAACCGGGCGAGTTTGCCATTCTTTGGAAAAATACGGTACACGGTAGGATCGTCATCGGCGCCGAACGTTCACCGCGCGGCGTTTTTTTCAGACCACCTTGATCTCGTCGAGCGGCCAGCGCGGGCGCACATTGAAGCTGTAGTCGCGCTTGGCGGCGTCGGGATTGATCTGCAGGCGCATGGCGCCGGCGAAGGCGATCATGGCGCCGTTATCGGTGCAGAACTCCAGCTCCGGATAGAACACGCGGAATTTTTTTGCGGAGGCAGCCGCGTTGAGCGAGGCGCGCAGCTGCGCATTGGCGCCCACGCCGCCGGCGATCACCAGGCGCTTCAAGCCCGTATGGCGCAGCGCGCTGACGCACTTGGCGGTCAAGACATCGACGATGGCATCGACGAAGCCGCGCGCGATGTTGGCCTTGTCCTGTTCGCAGATATTGGCGATGATTTTTTCGTCGTGGTTCTTCACCACCGTCAGCACCGCCGTTTTCAGGCCCGAGAAGCTGAAGTTGAAGTCCTTCGAGTGCAGCATGGGGCGCGGCAGCTTGTAGGCCAGCGGATCGCCGAATTCGGCCAGGCGCGAAATCGCCGGGCCGCCGGGGTAGCCCAGGCCGAGCAGCTTGGCCGACTTGTCGAAGGCTTCGCCGGCGGCGTCATCCAGGGTTTCGCCGAGCAGGGTGTACTGGCCAACGCCGTCGACCCGCATCAGCTGCGTGTGGCCGCCCGAGACCAGCAGCGCGATGAACGGGAACTGCGGCGGATCGCTCGCCAGCAGCGGCGAGAGCAGGTGGCCTTCGAGGTGGTGCACGCCGAGCACCGGTTTGTCGAGCGCAAGTCCCAGGCTGCACGCGATCGACGAGCCGACCAGCAGCGCGCCGGCCAGGCCCGGGCCCTGGGTGTAGGCGATGGCGTCGATATCGGCCATGGCGACGTTAGCGCGCGACAGGGTTTCTTCGAGCAGCGGGATGGCGCGCCGGATATGGTCGCGCGAGGCCAGTTCGGGCACCACGCCGCCGTACTCCTCGTGCATGGCGACCTGCGAATGCAGGGCGTGGGAGAGCAAGCCGCGTTGCGTGTCGTACAACGCAAGGCCGGTTTCATCGCAGGAGGATTCGACGCCGAGAACAATCATGGAAGGTGCGCAAGATAAGATGGAATGCGCCATTGTAAAGCACCGCCCCACCGTTCCCGCGCCAAGGCGGCACTCGGCGGGAACGGTGGGTGGGCTTTAAGGACGCTGCAACAGCTCCGCGTGCGCGGCACGCAGCATCTTCTCGGACGCATCCCAATCGATGCAGCCATCGGTCACCGAACAGCCATACTTCAACTGCGACAAATCCGCTGGAATCTTCTGGTTGCCGCCGACGATGTTCGACTCGATCATCACACCGACCAGCGACTTGTTCCCGTGACGGATCTGCTGCACCACGTCCGACATCACCAGCGGCTGCAGTTCCGGCTTCTTGTAGCTGTTCGCGTGCGAGCAATCGACCACCAGGTTGGCCGGCAGCTTGGCCTTTTCCAGCGCCTGCTCCGCAATCGCGATCGACACCGAATCGTAATTCGGACGCCCATCGCCGCCGCGCAGCACCACGTGCCCGTACGCGTTACCGCTGGTGCGCACGATCGATACCGTGCCCTGGCCGTTAATGCCCAGGAAGGAGTGCGGATGCGCCGACGACAAGATGGCGTTGATAGCGATGCTGATATCGCCATCAGTACCATTCTTGAAGCCGACCGGCGTCGACAAGCCCGACGACATTTCGCGGTGCGTCTGCGATTCGGTGGTGCGCGCGCCGATCGCGGTCCAGGCGATCAGGTCGCCCAGGTACTGCGGCGAAATCGGATCGAGCGCCTCGGTGGCGGTGGGTAGGCCCAGTTCGCACACGTCCAGCAGGAACTGGCGCGCCTTCTCCATGCCTTCGTCGACGCGGAAGGAATCGTCCATGTGCGGGTCGTTGATGTAGCCCTTCCAGCCGGTCGTGGTGCGCGGCTTTTCGAAATACACGCGCATCACCAGCAGCATGGTGTCGGCCACGTCGGCCTGCAGCGCCTTGAGGCGGCGTGCATAGTCGATGCCGGCCACCGGGTCGTGGATCGAGCATGGCCCGACGACGACGAACAGGCGCTTGTCCTTGCGGTCGATGATGTCGCGCAGCGCGGCGCGGCCCTGCATGACCGTGGCAAACGCGCTGTCGGTCAGGGGAAGGCGCTTGTGCAGCTCTTCCGGGGTCGGCATGGTCGCGAACGACGTGACGTTGGTATTTTCGATGTCTGGAGTAGTAATCATGAAGGCTGCTTTTTCTCGTGTTTTACGGCGTGGATACGGGAGTTTAGCCCGAATCGGCCCTTCTTGCACCGGCTGCATCAAAAGCCCGCCGATTACGGCACATTGTCATCGGCGAGTCATGTCGATCCTTTAAGCTTGCCGGCTTCCCAACCCCCTACAACGAGCTGCCATGACCCAACCGAATTCACGCCGCAAGTTCCTTCGCAACCTCTCGCTCGGGACCGTCGCGGCGTCCGGCGTCGCACTGGCCGGCTGCGGCGGCAGCGATGGCGGCGACATCGATGTCCGCTTCGCGCACGGCGTCGCCAGCGGCGATCCGATGAGCGACCGCGTCATCCTGTGGACCCGCATCAGCACCGCCGGCAGCGGCGACATCGAGGTCAGATGGGAGCTCTCCGAGGACAGCAACTTCGCCGTCATCGCCGCCACCGGCACCACCCCCACCGGCCCGGCGCGCGACTACACCGTCAAGGTCGATGCGACCGGCCTGGCCGCCAACCGCGCCTATTACTACCGCTTCGCCGCGTACGGCGCCGTCTCGCCGGTCGGCCGCACCAAGACCCTCGGCACAGGCAACCTGGCGCAGGTCAGGCTGGCCGTGTTCAGCTGCACCAACTACCCGGCCGGCTACTTCCATGTCTACGCCGAAGCGGCAAAGCTGAACGACATCGACGCCGCCATCCACCTGGGCGACTACATCTACGAATACGCCAAGGACGGTTACGCCGCCAGGGACGCCGAGGCGATGGGCCGGGTGTCGGTGCCGGCCAACGAGATCGTCACCCTGAGCGACTACCGCCGCCGCTACGCCCAGTACCGCGCCGACAAGGACCTGCAGGCGATCCACGCGCGCATGCCCTTCATCACCGTGTGGGACGATCATGAACTGGCCAACAATACCTGGCGCGAAGGCGCGGAGAACCACGACCCGGCCACCGAAGGCCTGTTCCTGGCGCGGCGCCAGATGGCGATCCAGGCTTACAACGAATGGATGCCGATCCGCCTGCCCGACGCCAGCAAGCCTGAGCGCATCTACCGCTCCTTCGACTTCGGCAACCTGCTGTCGCTGCACATGCTCGATACGCGCGTCATCGGCCGCGACAAGCAGCTCGGTTACGCCAGCTACGTCGGCGCCGGCGGCGCCTTCAATGGCGCCGCTTTTGCGGCCGCCGTGGGCGATCCGGCGCGCCAGCTGATGGGCGCCGACCAGGCCACATGGCTCAAGGGCCAGATGAGCAAATCGAGCGCCACCTGGCAGATGCTGGGCCAGCAGGTGCTGATGGCGCGCATGAACCTGCCGGCGCCGCTGGTGCTGGGCGCGATCGGCTTCAGCGCCTACGTCGCGCTGCTGGCGAAGGCGCAGAGCGCGCCGACGACCTTGAGCGCGGCCGAGCAGCAGATCCTGGCCCAGCCATCGGTGCCGTACAACCTCGATGCGTGGGACGGCTACCAGGCCGCGCGCGAAACCGTGCTGGCGACGGCCAGGACGCTGAACAAGAACCTGGTGGTGCTGGCCGGCGACACGCACAACGCGTGGGCCAGCGATCTGGCCGACATGAACGGACAGGCGGTCGGGGTGGAGTTCGGGGTGTCGTCGGTGACGTCGCCGGGCTTTGAAGACATCTTCAAGGACGAAGATCCGGCGCAGGTGGCGGCGGGCCTCAAACAGATCATCGGGCCGCTGGTGTATGCGGAAACGAAGTCGCGCGGCTTCATGGTGGTGTCGGTGACGCCGACCGAAACGCGCGCCGAGTACCGCTATGTCAGCACGGTCAAGTCGACCAGCTACACCGTCGTTGCCGGCAAGGTCCTCAAGACGCTGCCGGGCGCCGCCAACCGCAAGCTGATCGCGGTGTAAAAAAGGAGGACGGGGCGCACGGTGGAATGCGGCTCCGTCCCCAAAACCACGCACTTACTCTTTACACGGGCAGCACTTTCATATCGAAAGCGCGCTCGAACAGCCATACGGCAGCGATGAATGCGATGACGACCGAGCCGGTTGTCATCAGCTGGCGGTAGAACCAGGTGCGGCGCGTCAGGTAAGCGAGCGGCAGGAATACGGCCACGATGGCCAGCTGCCCGAGTTCCACGCCGACGTTGAAGCCGGCCAGGCTTAACACCATCGCACCTTGCGGCAGGCCCAGGTCGGCCAGCACGCCGGCAAAGCCGAAGCCGTGAATCAGCCCGAACACGAACGCAGCGAGCGGGCGCCGTCCGCGAAACAGCGGGACGATATTGTTCACCGCCGCCAGCACCACCGAGGCCGCGATCGCCGATTCCACCCAGCGCGACGGCAGCGCCAGCACCTGCAGGCTGGCCAGGGTCAGGGTCAGCGAGTGCGCCAGCGTGAACGCAGTCACCACCTTGAGTACATCGATAAAGGCCGCCCTGAGGGTCTGGTCCTGTTTCATCGCGACTGGCGCGAGCACCGCCGGCAGCAGCAGCGAGAGCAGGAACAGGATGTGATCGAAGCCGATCCAGATATGCCACACGCCGTGCCTGACGTAGTCGGCGAACTGGGCGAACTTGCCGGGCGCGCGGAGCGACAGATCCTGGCGCGCCGCTTCGGGGCTGAAGATGGCGGTCGAGGTCACGCCGTCGTGCTCCAGCTTGACCAGCCCCTTGTGCTGAGGATCGAGGTCGGCGAACAGGCGGTAGCCGACGCCGAGCGCCGCGCCGCCCGTCGCGCAAGTGGCGCGAAAGCGCAGCACCGTGTAGGCGCCGTCGGTATGCTGGTCGATCAGCTGTTCGCCGGCGACGATGGGGCAGGCCGCGTCGCCGCTGGTGAGCGCCAGGCGCGCCAGCGCGTAGTTGGCGATGGCGGCGTGCTGGCCGCGGATTTCATCCCAGGTCAGGTCGCCGTCGCCGTTCTGGTCGAGGTTCAGGGCAAAATCGAGGTCGCGCAGGGCGATGTCCCACTGGCCGTCGACCTGCTGGCCGGCGACCTTGAGGGTCAGGTAGCTGTCGCTCGGCTTGTGGGCGCGCGCCGGAGCGGCCACCAGAACCAGCGCGAACATCAGCAGGCCAATGAGGTAGCGGCCCATCATGCGCCCGCCCTGATTTGCCTGACCAGGCGCGCCACGGCCACGTCTTCCACCGCATGTTTTGCCACCCAGTCGATGACCGGTGCGGCGGCGGCCTTGTCGCCAGCCTTGGCGGCAGCTTCGAGCAGGACGATCATGTCGGCCGATTCCTTCTGCACCGCCCAGTTTTGCTGCGCCAGCGCCAGTGCGGTTTTGGCGTCGCCGCGGATGTGCAGTTCGTAGCGCGCCTGTTCACGCTGGTGAACGGTGTCGCCACGCTGCATGGCGGCGTTAAAGCGCGCCTTGAGTTCGGCGTCGGCATTGCGCAACGCGTCGGTGGCCGCGCCGTTTTGGCGCAGGGCCAGCGCATGGCGCAGCAGCAGGCCGTCGATGCGGGTGTGGTCCTTGACCAGCGCGATCACGTCGGGCGCGCGCTGCTGATCGAGCAGGAAGTCGGCGTAGGCGCCGAGCAGGTAGCTGTCGCGCGCATCGAGCGCCAGCGCGCGCTTGAAGCGTTCCTCGGCGGCTTTGGCGTCGCCGCGGCGCTGCGCCATTTCGCCGAGCAGGGTCAAGACCCAGACCTGCATGCCGGCGTCGGCTTCCTGGTTGCGGCGCAGGGTCATCTCGAGCAGGGCTTCGCTCTTGGCCGAGCGTCCGGTCATGGTGCCGACGTTGGCCACGCAGGTGATCGTCACCAGGTCGGTCGACAGCGACGACAGGCGGGCGCAGCTTGCGGTGGCGGCCTCGTAGTCGCCGCGCACGGTTTGCACGATGGCGCGCGTGAGCCAGGCTTGCGAATTTTTGGGGTCGGCGGCGACGATGGCATCGAGGTCGCGCAGCGCTTCGGCGAAGTGGTGGGTACTTTGCAGCAGGATGGCGCGCAGCAGGCGCACCTCGGGCGGGGGCGCCGGCATGGCCCACCACGGCGCCAGCGCGGCTTGGGCGTAGCCGAAGTAGCGTGGATCGGTTTCCTGGCGCGCCACCGTGATGTAGCGCTGCGCGGTGCGCGTGGCCAGCGCCAGATCCCTGGGGCTGGCGGCCAGTTGCGCGCGCAGTGCCGCCAGCTCGCGCTGGGCAGGGTCGGCGCGGCGCGGCAGGCGTTCGACCACGGTGCTGCCGCTGGCGGGAATGTAGGGTGCTGCGTGAATGGCCGGTACAGTGAGCGCGTAGAGCAGCAGCGCAGGCACGGCAATGCGAGCGAATCGTTTCGGCATGATGTGTTCTCAGTGCGTGAGAAGGTAAGTGCTTTTATATTTTTTGGGTACGACACCGGCCGGGAAGCACGCCTCCCGGCCGGATTGACAACGGGCGCTTACAACGCCGACGGTTCCGTGTCTTCCGGCGCGGTGCTGGCAATGGCGTCGATGGTGGTCGCTTCGCTATCGTCGGGCATGGCCGCCACGGTGGTCTTCACCGAGTTGTAGAAGGCATCGGCGACCGGGCCCGTTGGCGGCGGCGGCGGTGGCGTCGGCACTTCCGGCGGGGACGAGGTGTGGGTATCGCTGCCGCACGCCGTCAGCAGCAGCAAGGCACAGATCAGGCTCAGTTTTTTCATGGTGCTCTCCGGTTCATGTGATTGCGGCGGCCATTACTTCTGTGGCGAACCCGGAATCGGCGATTTGAGGTACGGGAAGCTGGCGTTGACCATGGTCTCGTCCAGGAAGGCGCCATCGGTGAAGCGCAGTGCGCCAGCCGGTGCATCGGCAGGTGCGCAGCCGATGTTGATGGTGCACAGCTTGCCCATGACGACGCGCAGCGCAACGTCGACCACGTCGTCGCCCGGACGGCGGCCGTTCGGGAAACCGGCGTTGTCGCCTTCAATCACGCCGAGGCGTTTTTGCGCGCCCGGTGCGGTCGGTGCGATCGAGGTGTTCAGGCGCAGCATTTCCGACGCGGTGACGGTCTTCGGCTGGTTCACGCCCTTGATCCCGGTGAGGAAGATGGCGACCAGGTCGGCCCGCGGGAAGTTGGTCGGGGCCTTGGCGCCGGCGCTGCCGTACAGGATTTCGACCAGCGCAGGCAGGGTCGGATTGGTGACGTAGTCGGCGAACTGGCCGTCGGCCGATGGCTTGCTGTGGTTGAAGCGGTCCTTGTCCTTCAGGCCGATGACGACTTCGTTCACCAGCGGCATGCCCAGACGCGAGACCTGGACCCAGGCGCCGCCTTCTTTCGAGACGTCGGCGTCGGACTTCGGCGTCGGGTTGATCAGGCGGCCCTGGCGCAGGCTGGCCGTGGTCCAGCCGCCGATGACCGGATCGCCCGCGCTGGCGCTGATCAGGCACGACGTCGGCACTTCCATGCTCAGGGTCGTCACGTTCTTGTCGGCCAGGTCATCCTTCGCGCCTTTTTCGGCGTTGGCGCTGAACTCGACGGCTGGCGCCTTGATGTTAATCAGGTCGAACGTTTCGCCGAGGTTGACGACGAACGGGTCCTTGCGCTGGCCGACGAACAGTCTGGCCGGGGCCGAGCAGCCGGGGATGGTGACGTTGTACAGGTGCTTGGCGGCGTAGGCGTCGTAATTGGCGATCGACTTGGTGCCGATGTTGTCCAACGGCTTGTCGAAGGCGGTGTGGCCGCTGTCGGCGTTGACCACCATGGCGCGGGTGCCGCTGCGGCGGTCGCCGCGCACCACGGTGACGGTGAAGGTTTCGCGCACATTGGCGCCGGCGGCATTGGTGTCGGCGATCGGGCCGCCGTTGATCACGAGGGGAATCGATACTTTTTTACCGCCCACGGTCAGCTGCGTGTCTTTATTGGTATTCTTGAAGCGGAACTGGAAGGTGAGGTCTTCCCTGGCGTCGCCATTATTATCGACATGAATTTCGTAGAGCGCGTCCGGGTCCATCATGAAATAATTCGGGCCGCCGTAGGCATCCTGCAGCGGGACATAATTGGCGATCAGCGTTGTAAAATCGCTGCGGCCCGGCTGGTAGCTGCGGAACATGTAGAAGTCGGTGGCATCGATCTTCGGATTGCGCGTAATGAAAGGCGCTTCCCGGTGGCTCGATGCGATCGCCGACGGCACGAATGCGCAGGCCAGCAGGTTTCCCGCCAGGACCGCGCCGATAGTCGCCCGTAGTCTCATCTGTTTCATGTTTCTCTCCTCGTTATAGGGTTCACACTGATGTGCATGCAGATATACGCGGCGTTACCGTCGCCGGATTCACTTTATGCCAAATAATTTTTTCGTAGCGGAGTGTTAAGCTGGAACCCATGAACAAAACAACCGAACCATTCCTCGCCGCCACTTTTATAAAAGAAATCGGGCGCGGCAAAAAAGGAGCGCGTAGCATGACGCGCGAAAACGCGCATGCGCTGTATGAAGCGATGCTCGACGGCAGGGTGTCCGACCTGGAGCTGGGCGGCATTTTGCTGGCGATGCGCATCAAGGGCGAGTCGGTGGAGGAGATCGCCGGTTTCCTCGATGCGGGCGAAGCCTCGTTCGCGCCGCTGGCCGCGCCGGCGGGGGCGTATGCGCCGGTGCTCATCCCGAGCTACAACGGTGCGCGCAAGCTGGCCAACCTGACCCCGCTGCTGGCGCTGCTGCTGGCGCGTGAAGGCGTGCCGGTGCTGGTGCATGGCGTGAGCAGCGATCCGGGGCGGGTGACCACGGCCGAGATTTTCGCCGAGATGGGGTTCGGGCCGGCCGCTTGCGCGAACGATGTGCAGGCCGCGTTTGCTGCCGGCAAGCCCGCCTTCATGCCGATCGAGACGCTGGCGCCGAAGATGGCGCAGTTGCTGTCGCTGCGCCGCATTCTGGGCGTGCGCAACTCGACCCATACCCTGGTCAAGATTTTGCAGCCGTTCGCGGGGCCGGCGCTGCGGCTGGTCTCGTACACGCATCCCGAATACCTGGAGATGCTCGGCCAATACTTCACCACCATCGCGCGCGAAGGGCGGGGCGACGCCTTCCTGATGCGCGGCACCGAAGGCGAAACGGTGGCCAATGCCAACCGGGCGCAGCAGATCGACTGGTTCCACGGCGCAGAGCGCACCGTCCTGGTGCAGCGCGATGCACCAACGGATTACGTGGCCGAGGGACCGGCCGAGCGTGACGCAGCCACCACGGCGGCCTGGATTACCCGCGCGCTGGAGGGTGGCGTGGCTGTTCCGGCGTCGATTACCGAACAAGTGGCACAGTGCTTGCTAGTTTCAAAGTCAATACAGGCAAACACGGGTGCGCATCATGGAGAACAACGGTAAGGTTTATCTGGTCGGGGCCGGTCCTGGCGATCCGGAGCTGCTGACCTTGAAAGCGGTGAAGGCGATTGCGGCGGCCGATGTGCTGCTGGTGGACGACCTGGTCAACCTGGCGATCCTGGAGCACGCCTCGCCGTCGGCGCGCATTGTGCCCGTTGGCAAGCGCGGCGGTTGCCGCTCGACGCCGCAGGCATTCATCGAACGCTTGATGGTGGCCGAGGCGCGGGCCGGGCGCAAGGTGGTGCGGCTCAAGGGAGGCGACCCCTTCATTTTCGGGCGTGGCGGCGAAGAGCGCGCGCACCTGATGGCGGAGGGCATCGCGGTCGAGGTCATCAACGGCATCAGCAGCGGGCTGGCGGCGCCGTCGTCGATCGGCGTGCCGCTCACGCACCGCGACTGGAGTTCCGGCGCCATCTTCGTGACGGGGCATGAGCGTGGCGACGAGCCCGGCAGCGCCCGCACGCCGGACTGGGCCTTGCTGGCGCAGACCGGGCTGACCCTGGTGATCTACATGGGCGTGGCGCGCTGCCGGCAGATCCAGGCGGCGCTGCTGGCGGGCGGCAAGGCGGGTGCGACGCCGGTGGCCGTGATTCATTCGGCGACCGGGGCGGGGCAGACGCAACTGCTGACAACCCTGGCCGACCTGGCGGACGACCTCGCCGTGTCCGGGCTGGGCAGTCCCAGCATCATCGTGATCGGCGACGTGGTGCGCTGCGCCGACAGCGCGGTGCAGCACGTCCAGGCACTGGCCCAAGCAGCTAACGTTTCCTAACCGGGGTCAGACCTCCAACTTGCCCCATAAATATTTCCTAACCGGGGTCAGACCTCCGACTAGCAACACTTTTATTGCTAATCGGAGGTCTGACCCCGGTTAGGAAACTTTTGCCTGCGGGTTCAGGCACTTGGCGGGCCTGCGCGGTTTACAATCACTGTTTTAGTGATTAGCGGAAACCGGCATACGCCATGGCAAAACAATTTGATGTAGCAGTGATCGGCGCAGGCGCGGCCGGGATGATGTGCGCGGCCGTCGCCGCCCAGCGCGGCAAACGCGTGGTGTTGATCGACCATGCGGAGAAGCTTGCGGAAAAGATCAGGATTTCGGGCGGAGGGCGTTGTAACTTCACCAATATCAATAGCGCGCCGCAGAATTTTTTGTCGGACAATCCCCATTTCTGCAAGAGCGCATTGTCGCGTTATACGCCTCAGGATTTTCTGGCCCTCGTGAAGAAACACCGCATCGGCTATCACGAGAAGCATCGCGGCCAGCTGTTTTGCAATGAGTCGGCCGAACAGATCATCCAGATGCTCAAGGCCGAGTGCGCCAGCGGCGATGTGACCTGGCGCATGCCGTCCAAGGTCGAGTCGCTCGACAAAACCGCCGAGGGCTTCTTCATCCTCACCGACAGCGGCGAGATCCTGGCCGACAGCGTCGTCATCGCCACCGGCGGCTTGTCGATCCCGAAGATCGGCGCGACCGATTTCGGCTACCGCATCGCGGCCCAGTTCGACCTCAACATGGTCGAGCCGCGCCCGGGCCTGGTACCGCTCACGTTCGACGGCCCCAGCTGGGAAGCTTTCGTGCCGCTGGCCGGCATTGCGCTCGAAGTCGAGGTGGAGACCGGCAGCAACAAGGGCAAGGGCAACAAGCGCGGCCATTTCCGCGAGGACTTGCTGTTCACCCACCGCGGCCTGTCGGGCCCGGCCATCCTGCAGATTTCCAGCTACTGGCAGCCGGGCACGCCGATCATCGTCAACCTGCTGCCGGAGATGGATGTGGCGCAGGAGCTGATCGACGGCAAGAGCACCCTCAAGAAGCAACTGGGCAACGTGGTCTCGCAGTGGCTGCCGGTGCGCCTGGCCGAGGTCTTGATCGCCATCGCCGGCCTCACGCCCGATGCACGCCTGGCCGACCTGCCTGACGCAAAACTGCGCAAGCTGGGCGACGCCATCAACCGCTGGGCCATCGTGCCGACCGGCTCGGAAGGCTACCGCAAGGCCGAGGTGACCCTGGGCGGCATCGATACGCGCGAGCTGTCGCAGCAATCGATGATGGCCAACAAGGTGCCGGGCCTGTATTTCATCGGCGAGGCGGTCGATGTGACAGGCTGGCTGGGCGGCTACAATTTTCAGTGGGCATGGGCGTCCGGCGTGGCGGCCGGGCAGGCGGTGTAGGCGGACTTGGGTTGTTGCGAAACAGCAAAAACGGATGGGTAGAAGCGAAATACTTCCAAAGCTGGGTGATCGGTGCTATTATCTCGTTCTTCCCTAAATCTAACGGTTTGATTTTTACATGACCACTATTCGCCTTAAAGAAAACGAGCCGTTCGAAGTCGCAATGCGTCGCTTCAAACGCACCATCGAAAAAACGGGTCTGCTGACCGAACTGCGCGCACGCGAGTTCTACGAAAAGCCAACGGCTGAGCGCAAGCGCAAGCTGGCAGCTGCCGTGAAGCGCCATTACAAGCGCATCCGCAGCCAGCAACTGCCTAAGAAATTATTCTAAGACTGTCCAGTCGAACCTGATCCGGTGACGGCCAACAGCCTGACCGGGTCATTGTTTTTACTGTAGTCGCAGACCCGCTCCGGTTTACCGCAGCGGGTTTTGCTATTTGGATTTTGCTGCTTGTACTTGCTATTTCATCATTTATCTAAACGAGGATTGCCATGGGCTTGAAAGAACAAATTACCGACGACATGAAAACGGCGATGCGCGCGAAAGAAGCGGCCAAGCTGGGCACGATCCGCCTGATCCTGGCCGAGATCAAGCGCCGCGAAGTCGACGAGCGCATCGAGCTCGACGATGAGCAAACCCTGGCGATCATCGAAAAAATGATCAAGCAGCGCAAGGATTCGATCACCCAGTTTGAAGCGGGCAACCGCGCCGACCTGGCCGACATCGAAAAAGCCGAACTGGCCATCCTTGTCGCCTACATGCCAGCGGGCCTGTCGGAAGAAGAGATCGCCGCCGAAGTTGCCGCCGCCGTGACCGCCTCGGGCGCCGCCGGTCCGCAAGACATGGGCAAGGTCATGGGCCTGCTCAAGGCAAAACTGCCAAAAGGCACCGACATGAGCGCCGTTTCGGGCTTGATCAAGAAGGCGCTCGCGCCCGCCTGATAGTGCTGCGGAGCGTTCCACGGAACGTTCTCGCGGAAGCCGCGTCGGCTAGCCGACGCGCCAAGCCGACGCGCCAAGCCGACGCGCCAAGGCGAAGCGCCAAGGCGACGCGCCCGCGTCTTGTCGCAGATCAAATCTGTGGCGGGCGCGGCGGTATAGTCTGACCTGACACAAAGACTGTTCATCGCACGTGATTCCACAATCCTTTCTGACCGATTTACTCAACCGCATCGACATCGTCGATGTGGTCGGCCGCTACGTCCAGCTGAAGAAGGGCGGCGCCAATTTCATGGGCTTGTGCCCGTTTCACAGCGAAAAATCCCCCAGTTTCACCGTCAGCCCGACCAAGCAGTTTTACCATTGCTTCGGTTGCAGCGCGCATGGCAACGCGGTCGGCTTCCTGATCGAGTATTCCGGCATGGGTTTCATCGATGCCGTCAAGGACCTGGCCCAGGGTGTCGGCATGGTCGTGCCGGATGCGGACGACAAGATCCCGCCGCTGCAGCGCGCCGCCAACCAGGCCCAGGCGCTGGCGTTGACCGAAGCCATGACCCAGGCCTGCGACTATTACCGCGGCCAGTTGCGCGGCGCCACGAATGCCATCGCCTACCTGAAAAACCGCGGCCTGACCGGCGAAGTGGCGGCCCGCTTCGGCATGGGCTACGCCCCGTCCGGCTGGGATAACCTGCGCACCGTGTTCCCCGATTACGAGGTGCTGGCGCTGGTCGAATCCGGTCTTGTGATCGACAAAGTCGACGAAGACGGCGGCAACAAGAAGCGCTATGACCGCTTCCGCGAGCGCATCATGTTCCCGATCCGCAACACTAAAGGCCAGGTGATCGGCTTCGGCGGAAGGGTGCTCGACCAGGGCGAGCCGAAATACCTGAATTCCCCGGAAACGCCGCTATTCCAGAAGGGCTTGGAGCTGTACGGCCTGTTCGAGGCGCGCCAGGCCATCCGCGACGCCGGCTACGTGCTGGTGACCGAAGGCTATATGGATGTGGTCGCGCTGGCCCAGCTCGGTTTTCCCCAAGCGGTGGCCACGCTCGGCACGGCGTGCACCAGTACCCACGTGCAAAAGTTGCTGCGCCAGACCGATAGCGTGATTTTCAGTTTCGATGGCGACAAGGCCGGCCGCCGCGCCGCCCGCCGCGCGCTCGAAGCCTGCCTGCCGCAGGTGAGCGACAACAAGATCATCAAGTTCCTGTTTTTGCCGGCCGAGCACGATCCGGACAGCTTCGTGCGCGAATTCGGCGCCGATGTGTTCGAGCAAGAGATTCACGAAGCGATGCCGTTGTCGCAATTTTTGCTGCGCGAAGTGTCGGCCGAGCACGATTTGTCCACGCCGGAAGGGCGGGCCCGGGTCCAGTTCGACGCCAAGCCGCTGCTGCAATCGATGACGCCCAGTTCCCTGCGCCTGCAGATCGTGCGCGGCCTGGCCAGCATGACCGAGTCCACGCCGGCCGAGATCGAAGCCCTGTTCGAGCTGTCCAAGCCGGTGTCGGTGGCGCGCCGGGCGCCGCCGCGCCAGGGCCGGCCCGAGCCGGTGGGGCTGGAATTGCAGATCCTGCGCCATCTGGTGGCCCATCCGCCGCTCAGCCTGGAGCTGGACGAGGCCGCCCTGGCCGCGTTCAGCCACTTCGGCCCGGACGCGGCCGAGCGCCTGCTGTACCTGGTCGCCTGCGGCCAGGCGCTGGGGGCGAACGGCAGCTTTGCCGCCTTGTCCCAGCATCTGAAGGATACGAGCAACGAATACGATGGCCTGGTGGCCGAAATTGCCTCGGAGCCGGAATCGGACTTCGACAGCGTGAAATTGTGGCTCATCGGCGCTGTGAGGCAGATCAAACTTGCAGCGCTTAAACAAGAGCTGACCCAGTTGTTTTCCGCCGGGCTGACCTCAGATCAGGTGGGTGTGCGGTACCGCGAAATCATGGCGGAGCAAAAGCGTCTGGAGGATGAAGGCGCGCCAACATAGACCCCTCGCAAAGGATGAAATCGGGGTCCGGTACAGGGGGCGTTTGGCACTGGAAAAAGACGGACTGCGTGCTATAATAAAACGATAAGTGTTGTGTTCGCAGAAATTTTTTCGTTGTCCGTAAGTTGTATTTCTTTCAGTGAGTTAGGCTCTTGATCGGCGCAAAGATGGTGGGCGTCGGCGGCCAGGGCCAGCTTTGGTTGCGACGGCGCGCTGCGCGGTCGATGGCAAACATCGGTTTGCTTTTCAACCACACACGGCTCGCGCCTCCAACCGCCGTTGTTTGCA
This sequence comes from Massilia scottii, assembly GCF_030846495.1. NCBI lineage: Bacteria > Pseudomonadati > Pseudomonadota > Betaproteobacteria > Burkholderiales > Oxalobacteraceae > Massilia > Massilia scottii. Next base: position 46,709 of record NZ_JAVCWM010000038.1, read on the forward strand.
GTAGACTACTGCCGAAATCGCGCGGGTCGTGCCCGTAAGGTGATGTAAAGGTGTTATGAGTGCAGCAATGCCGGAGCGGTCTGCGGGCCGATTCGGGACGTAGGGCCCAAAAGGCCGGCAACAAACTTTATCTTAATCCACCATAAAGCTAGTCGTTGTGACATCGAAAGCGCCTGTGCCAATCAAGAAACCTGAAACCCAAACGGCTGATAAGCCAACGAGAATGTCTGCCAAGGCGGATAAAGCGCAAGACAAGGCGGAAACGCGGAGCACGAGTACAAGTTCGGGTACGAGTACGAGTACGAGCGCCACGCCTGTCGTCAGCCAGACCACCGATGCCGCCGCGCTGGCCGCGATCGACACGTCCGGTTACGTGCTGCCCTCAGTCAAGGTACCGGGCAGGCGCGGGCGCAAGCCGAAAGAATTCCAGCCCGAGAACGATGAAGTGGCCGCCCTCAACGCGGTCGAGCGGGCCGAGCTGAAAGCGGTCGACAAGGCCAAGGCCAAGGACCGCAAGGCCAAGGAAAAGGCCCTGCTGAAAGACGCGTTCTCGTCGGATACCGAAGCGACCGAGGAAGAACTCGAGCGCCGCCGTCAAAAGCTCAAGACCCTGATCAAGTTCGGCAAGGAACGCGGTTTCCTCACCTACGCCGAAATCAACGATCACCTGCCCGAAAATATCGTCGATCCGGAAGCGATCGAAGGCATCATCGGCACCTTCAACGACATGGGGATCGCGGTCTACGAACACGCGCCCGATGCCGAGACCTTGCTGCTGTCGGACAATGTCGCCACGGTCACCAGCGATGACGAAGCCGAGGCCGCGGCCGAAGCGGCGCTGTCGACGGTCGACTCCGACTTCGGACGCACCACCGATCCCGTGCGCATGTATATGCGCGAAATGGGCTCGGTCGAGCTGCTCACGCGCGAAGGCGAGATCGAGATTGCCAAGCGCATCGAAGATGGCCTCAAGGACATGATCCAGGCCATTTCCGCCTGCCCGGTGACGATCGCCGAAATCATTTCCGCCGCGATCCGCATCCAGAACGACGAAATCAAGATCGACGAGATCGTCGACGGCATGGTCGACCCGGACGAACCGCTCGAGCCTGTCGTGGCGCCGGTCGCCACCGACGAGGATGAAGACGAGGAAGAGGCCGACGAGGAAGAAGAGGAAGAGGAAGAAGAGAACAACGCTTCCGGCGCTGCGGGTTTCTCGGCCGAACAGCTCGAAGCGCTGAAAAACCAGGCGCTGGAAAAGTTCGACATCATCTCGGTGCAGTTCGACAAGATGCGCAAGGCCTTCGAGAAAGATGGCTACAACTCGAAAGCCTACGTCAAGGCGCAGGAATCGATTTCCAACGAGCTGCTCGGCATCCGCTTCACCGCCAAGGTGGTCGAGAAGCTGTGCGACACCCTGCGCGGGCAGGTCGATGAAGTGCGCCATATCGAGAAGCAGATTCTCGACGTGGCCGTGAACAAGTGCGGCATGCCGCGCGCCCACTTCATCAAGGTATTCCCGGGCAATGAAACGAATCTGGAATGGGTCGATGGCGAAGTCAATGCCGGCCATGCTTACTCCGCCATCCTCGGCCGCAATATTCCAACGATCAAGGAACTGCAGCAACGCCTGATCGACCTGCAGGCGCGCGTGGTGCTGCCGCTGCCGGATTTGCGCAACATCAACCGTCAAATGGCGGCCGGCGAAATGAAGGCGCGCAAGGCCAAGCGCGAAATGACCGAGGCCAACTTGCGCCTGGTAATTTCGATCGCCAAGAAGTACACCAACCGCGGCCTGCAATTCCTCGACCTGATCCAGGAAGGCAATATCGGCTTGATGAAAGCCGTGGACAAGTTCGAATACCGCCGCGGCTACAAGTTCTCCACGTATGCAACGTGGTGGATTCGCCAGGCCATCACGCGCTCGATCGCCGACCAGGCGCGCACGATCCGCATTCCGGTGCACATGATCGAAACGATCAACAAGATGAACCGCATCTCGCGCCAGATCTTGCAGGAAACCGGCGCGGAACCCGATCCGGCGACCCTGGCGATCAAGATGGAAATGCCGGAAGATAAGATCCGCAAGATCATGAAGATCGCGAAAGAGCCGATCTCGATGGAAACGCCGATTGGCGACGATGACGATTCCCACCTGGGCGACTTCATCGAAGACAACAACACCCTGGCGCCATCGGACGCGGCGCTGCACGCCTCGATGCGTGGTGTGGTCAAGGATGTCCTGGACTCCCTGACGCCGCGCGAAGCGAAGGTGCTGCGCATGCGTTTCGGCATCGAGATGTCGACCGACCACACCCTGGAAGAAGTGGGCAAGCAATTCGACGTCACGCGCGAGCGGATCCGCCAGATCGAAGCGAAGGCGCTGCGCAAGCTGCGTCACCCATCGCGCTCCGACAAGCTCAAGAGCTTCCTGGAAGGTAATTAAGCCTTGACGGGCTGATGCGAAAAGCCATATCCTCTCGCCACTTTGTGACGGGAGGCTTTTCTTTTGATGGCCGTGTCAGCATCCCCGTCGCACCGATTTCGGGCCTCTAGCTCACGCTTGGTTAGAGCAGCGGACTCATAATCCGTTGGTACCGTGTTCGACTCACGGGAGGCCCACCAAATTTACTCGGTAAAAACAAGGGGTTGCGATTTTTCGCGACCCCTTTTTTTACCTTGTTTGAGTTAAAGGTTCGACGGAGGTTCAACTGAGTTTTGACGTCCTGAGTTGTCACCATTAAGCGCATTTCAAGCGCATTTCAAATTTTCATAATTAATTTCGCTAGTAGCGAAATGTTTCTTGCTTTTAGTGGGAATAGTTCGTATAGTCAATCTTGAGGTTAGCAGAGTACAACCGTCGTACTTTGTGGGCTGCTTCGGCAGCTTGTGGCGCCGTAAGGCTCTATCTCGTGTCTCGCGCATGTCGCCGTAGCAACGCGTATCTGAACGATGATGTGGTGTCGAGTACGAGCATGTCCGGAACGACACCGGACATGCGTTACTGGTAAGAGAGGGAAACTCGCCGTTAGCTCTGCTTGGTTATGAACGACGGCCGTTGGCAATTGTGTTGACGGCATAACCGAGGAGATCACCATGCGTGACCTTAAAGCCTCCAAGCGGCGGGGGTTGGTAAACAAAGCCAAGTCATGGCTCAGGCGTCCAGAAACGTTCAAGATTGCATCATTCGCCTTGAATCTGATTAATCTGCTCGCCCGTGCTATTGACCACTTCAAGTGAGCCAGCACCTCTCTTATTTTTAAGGAAAGTGGATCATGATAAATAGAGCACTGAAAATGCTAAGGACTTATCACCAAATCAAGCAAATTGAGTTGGCTAAGCGCCTCGGTGTTTCTAATTCATATCTGAGCGAAATCGAAACTGGTGTGAAAACTCCTAGCGTTGATTTGTTGGGAAAGTATGCAGAGATTTTCAAGATGCCAGTGTCGTCGATAATGCTTTTCTCGGAAAAAATGAGCAGCGATAAGACAACCGGTGAGCAGCTTCGCATTGCCGCTGCCGACAAGATTTTGCGGCTGTTGGAATGGATTGATGAACGAGACGCTGTAACACATGGCTAAATGTCTGTATCCGCTGAATCAGTCACCACTCTACAAGATTGTAGGGCTCGGCAAACTTGAGGCGGTACTTGGCATTGACGTCACTAAACTAGATCGCTTGCTGTCGCCTGATAATTATCGAGTTTGGATCAATGCGAAGGGGCGGGAAATTCAACAGCCGCTCAAATGGCTTGCTTACGTACATAAACGTATCGGTAATTTACTTGCTCGGATCGAGTTGCCGGAATATGTGTTTTCAAAAAAGGGGCGCTCCTATGTTGATAATGCGAAATATCACACAGGGAATTACCCTCTAGGAAAAACTGACATATCAAGTTTTTACCCCAGTACCACGCGCCAAATGGTATGGCGCATGTTCTCGGGGGATTTTGAATGCGCCAATGATGTTGCCGATATTCTTGCCGATATCTGTTGCTACCGACAAGCTCACCTTCCAACTGGAAGCTCTCTTAGTGGCAGGGTGGCATTTTTTGCCGCGCGGTCAATGTTTGATTCTGTTTCAGTAATCGCCAATAGCACTGCCAGTCGTATGTCTCTTTATGTAGATGATATTACGCTCTCCGGCCCATCTGTCAGCAAAAGCATACTCGCTGACGTGCGCCAGGTGATTAGACAACATGGTTTGAAAACAAAAAAATCAAAAACTAAGACGTTTCCAGCCGATTCGCCAAAAATGGTAACGGGGGCTGTGGTCGTAGCTGACGAGGTATGTTTGCCAAATAGTCGTCATAAGAAAATCTGGGAGACTCGGCAAGCAATTCGTGAAGCTGCGCCATCTGAGCGGGTAATACTTTCTCGGTCACTTCGTGGCCGCATGCAGGAAGCGCAGCAAATTTTTGCAAAGGGCCGCAGCGATCAGGGGGAATGTAGGGGCGATAGTTTCGTGGACCGTTCAACCAAGACTTAGCGCTGTGATCGGGTTCAACAGACGCGCGTTTCCTGAGGATGCTTGGGCAAGTGCGCGTAGCGCATCGTCATTGCCAAACTTTGGTGGCCGAGCACTTTTTGTAGCGCCAATATGTTGCCGCCATTTATCATGAAGTGGCTTGCAAATGTGTGCCGCAGGGTATGTGTCAATTGACCGGCAGGCAGCTTCAGTTCAGTTCGGATCGTTTCAGACCATCCCTGAACGCGCTGTAAGCGGTTGAGAAAATTTTCTCGTCGTCGGACTCGGCATTGTCTTCATGACCGCTATGCGCGGTGTAGTGCTTTTTGAAAGCGGCTTCGAGGTCTTTTGTGATCGGGACGCCGCGAGCCTTGCTTGATTTTGCTTGAACGAACTGGATGACGCCGCTGGGACTCTGAGTGACACGTAATGCTTCTGCTTCGCCCCATCTTGCGCCGGTCGATAGGCACACGTAACTGGCGGCACGCCTGTATGAAGCACATTTTTCTTGGGAGAGCGCTGATGGACGTAGCACGCTGTACGTTGGATGATGTGGTTTATCGAGCAACTCGTTTTGCCTCGCTTCCGCCAAATGAGCTTGCGCAAAAGCGGCAATTCTTGGTTTGTTCTGAATGTCGCGGGCCATCGTTTTTTCGGAAGGCTGCAAGGAGTGGGCAAGCGGCATGTTTTGGGGCACGTCCGCACGAACCTCGATGTACTTTGGCCGCGCCAGAATATGAAAGAAATGATGATGGGCAAGGTGAGGATCAAGATATTCTTGATAACCCAGGGCAACGTATAGTTGTTGATTTCACGTTTGGCGCTCAGGAAAATGAGCGGCATAACGATCCAGATGCAGTTGCAAACCCTGGAGGTCGAGGCGGTAGATATGTGGGTGGGGGGCATCGACCAGACGCTACGATGCACCGTCGTCTTAGCACGATCCTGCGCAATCTTGTCGCGTCTGAACAGTTCAGGACCTCACGGCAGCTTTTGGAAATCTCAGGAGTTGGGGAGTTCACTGTCGCAGATTTCTTTGTTCCGTTTGCATCAACTTTACCTTCGCATGACGGCCAATATCGTGGCTATTGGGGAATGGTCGCAAATGCCAGCATGGGGAAAGGTGGTGCACTGTGGCTCAATTCTGGCGGCAAAGGTGATGTAAGTTTAGTTGTGGGCGACGTACTGGTGCGTCAACTATATGGGCGATTTAATCTCGCTGATGAGGAAGACCTCGCAGGAGCATATGCATTGGTTTTTGGCAAGTTGAGGGTGTCTCAGAATGACAAAAAATACGTAAAAGTTGATGATCTGGGATTCTTCACGCTCCGTCCAGTGTAGCTGGCAGGCACTGCTCAGTAGATGTTGACGAAGCCGTCAACATATGGCATAATTCAATAACCACTCATCCCTCGCGACGTCATTTAGTTGGCTCTTGCTTGGGACGGAAGAGCCGCTCACATGGGCGGCTTTTTCACATCTGAAAGAATGTATACGGTTGTGTCGACAAGCGAAAACGCCGCAATAAAAACTGCCGTCTACATTGATGGATACAATTTGTACTATGGCCGACTGCGAGGTACACAGTTTAAGTGGCTTGACTTAGTGCAGTTCTTCGACACGTTGCTTGCTCAACGTGATCAGAACGAGAAACTGGTGCGAGTCAAGCTTTTCACCGCCCCGGCGCTGGCTACCTTCGCGACTCATGGCGCGGCTTCGGTAGAAGCACAGTCTGCTTATCAACGGGCGTTGAAAGCGATCCATGGCGAACGTTTTGAGGCGATTCATGGTAATCATTCTTTTGACAAGAACGGCGCCTTGCTGCCAGCTTTCGTAGCAGGCGAGCCATATGATCGAACGAATCGTGTCCGGGTCTGGAAGCTGGAAGAAAAAAAGACAGATGTTAACTTGGCAATATCCCTATATAGAGATGCATGTCAAGGTCATTTTGACCGCATAATTTTGGTCTCTAACGATAGCGATGCCGAGCCTGCACTTGCTGCGATCAGGCAAGATTTTCCGCACATAATGATTGGTGTTGTAATGCCGATTCACCCACCTGTACCGGGCGCAAGTGCACACCGCCGTGCTAGCGGCTCGTTGGCCAACCATGCACATTGGACATTGGCGAATATTGTTGACGATCAACTCTGCAACGCCCAATTGCCAGAAAAAATTGCCACTAGAAAGAAGCCGATCCTCAAGCCCAATCATTGGTAAATGCGGGGTGGCGACTACTGAGAATGGGGGCGGCTCAAGTTTTGACGAATGTCAAGATTCCGTCCGAAGGGATGGAACTCCCTGTGTCCTGGGGACTCGTAGGAGCGTTTTGGCCGGGCGTCCCGGCAAGCGACGATGTTATCCAGCTGAGGCGGTCGATTTGCTTTACAAAGTTCAACAAAGGTTCAACAGCATAGTTAGATGACATTGGTGCATTGGTGGACGATGAAGCCTAAGTATTTGTTTCATATGGGTATAGTTGCGTATTGTAGCGTAATGCTAAGGACTCATAATCCGTTGGTGCCGTGTTCGACTCACGGGAGGCCCACCAATATTCCGTACAAAAAGAAGGGAGACATGAGATTGTCTCCCTTTTTTTCGTTTCAAGACCCCGCAGATCGACGTGGGGCGCGGTCGTGCCGGCCCCTTCGGCACGAAGGGTATATGCATCGTTTAAAGCACACCGTGACCATTTCCTGGATTAAACTTTAGTCCGCATGAGCGCAATCTCGCGTTCGTCGCTGGTGTCGCCGCGGTCGGAAACTGACGGGCGCTCCGCATTTTCTGAACAGGAGCATCGATTGAACAAGGCATTCATTTCGCTGGTAGCGGCATGCGCATTCGCGCTGCCACTGCAAGCCTCGGCTCAGGACCCTGTGCAAGCCACGGCCGACCACGCCCAACTGCTTTCAAGCCCGGATCCCAAACTGGCCGCCAACAAACGCCTTGTCTACGATTTCTGGCGCGAGGTATTGGAAGCCGGTCACCTCGAACTGGCGGACAAATACCTTGTCGATTCCTACATCCAGCACAATCCCACCGTGCCCAGCGGCCGCGAGGGATTCGTCAAGTTCTTTTCCAGGTTTTCGAAGGTAAAACCAATCGCAGCGAGCATCAAGGCGCCATTGGTGACGATCATGGCCGAGGGCGACCTGGTCATGCTTGGTTTCGTCAGGGAATATCCGGACCCTGCCGCCGCTGGCCAAAAATACACCACCACCTGGTTCGACATGTTCCGCATCAGGGACGGGAAAATCGTCGAGCATTGGGATCCGGCGCGCAAATAAGCAATCCCGAGGGCGGCGACAAGTCGCCCGAACAGGCCATTCTGCGCACTGTCCCGGAAACCAGGCTGAAAGGCGGGCCATCCAAAGAGGATCCCGGCCAATATCGGCCTGCTGAGGGCGAGACCTGACGCGAAATGCGCGCCCGCGCCGGCCGCCCCGCAGTGCCCCGCTAACTGCCCGACAGGATAATCAGCGAACTGTATTTTTCCAGCAGTACCGCAATCGCGTACAGGGACGCGCCCAGTGCGCCGGCGCCGATCAGCATATTGGTCTTGAAGCCCAGATAGACGATCCATTCGAGCACCAGCAGGACAAAAAAGCACAACAGTATGCTGGCGATGACTTTCAGGTCCAGGAACAGGTAGCCCAGGCTCGCCAATACCGCCAGCACGATAAACAAGGCCAGATAGCGGTTGCGGTGCGCTCTGCTTGGCCATGGCGATGCGCCGACCAATAGCGCGAGCGACAGGCCGATGGTGCAGTAATACTCCAGGCCCGCCTCGAAATACTGGATGGATTCCCAATGGATCCCATTGGTGCGCACGGCGCAATAGACCACGAGCACGATCAGGTGGCCGAAAACAACGCCCTTCAACATGCGCTCGTCCAGTTTCAGATACAGCGTGCCCGGCGTGTAGACCATGTAAAAGGAAAGCACGCCCGACAAACACACCGCGGCGAAAAATCCGAAAATGCTGGACTGAT
>NZ_JAVCWM010000039.1:0-52865 GCF_030846495.1 Massilia scottii
GGCGTTTATGGCTGGATATAATATGAGACTTCTTCTGGTGTTTCAAAGTAAGTCACAGGTTAAGGATAAACGTCTGTACGATGAAACGGGAGCACAGACGTTACTCACCAACATGGCCTTACAAGTCATCTACGCGCCTCGGGATGACGATGACGCAAAAGAATACTCTGAAATGATCGGGTATATGACTGAAAAGGGACGTTCGACGTCGCGTCAACTTTCGGGCAAGAGTGGGCGTTCTGAGTCGATTAGTGACCAGAAGCGTGCTGTTTTAATGCCGCAAGAAGTTAAAGCCATTGGGATGAGGAAGGAAATCGTCAGTATGGAAAATATGGCGCCTGCGTTAGTCGACAAAATCTTCTGGTATGAAGAAGAAATCTTCAAAGCAAGGGCCGACCTGCCGACGCCACCAGTTCCTGTCCAATTCGAGCTGTATAACACGATAGAGTGTGTTCAACAGCCGCCGGCCATCTTTTTTGCCGGTGCTGTAAAGCCGCAGGTATTCTCGCCGGGGGCAACTTTTGAAGTGGGTTTCTCGCCACAGCGAAATGCGCTGGAAGTGGTGATGTCCTTAATCCTTGAGGCACAAGAGAAAATTTATGTAGCGGCTTACAGCTTCACGAGTAAAGAGATTGCTATGGCCCTGGTCGATGCTAAGCGGCGAGGCGTTGATGTTCGTGTGGTAGTCGATCATCATCAAAACTCTGACGAGCAGGGCGGGTATAAAGCGGTTGATTATCTTAGCTCGCAAGATATTCCTGTTTTCCGTTCGGAAAACTATGCGGCTATGCATCATAAGTTCATGGTTGCGGACGGCACGCATGTGCAATTGGGTAGTTTCAATTACACATCGTCGGCTAACTTGCGGAATGCGGAAACCGCAATTGCGTTCCGAAATTCTCCGGAATTGGCAGAGGTTTATATAACCGAATGGACCCGTTTAGCAACGGAGCCTAAAGTGGGAGTCGATGCTATCATGGCTGTGGATCGCGGCCTAGCCGTTTTAAAATCACTTGGACTTTAAGGAGTAAGTTATGGCACGTTTCAATATTTATACGACTGGTTTAAAGGGTGGGATTCAAGAGTTTGATGACCCTAGGGAGGCCGGGGAAGCTTACGCTAAGATTGACGGCCGTAGTCGTCCACAGGTTATAGAGAACTTGCCCAATAATAGCGCCGTGACTTGGGGCGCAACATCTAAGATCGGGATGGGTGATGAGGCCACTTTCGGAAAGGGTCTTCCGCCCGATTCTCGCGAAGGAAGCAAGGAATTTATTGATGGCTTTTACGGTGAGATTGAAAAGTCATTGGCAGTCCGATTGAAGGAAATGGACACCGTTGAGGTGGATTCATCGGTTGAATCTGACTTAGCCAGGCTTAATCGCTTTTCTCCCGAGCGCGCTGTTGATGTATGGCAGAAAAATACTTATGCAGGTAGGCCCATGCCAGAGTCCCTTCAACCTCGCTCGGCGGAGCCCGTCGTAAGCCAAGAGGCGAACGATAAGGCCCGTATGCTTGCAATCGTGTCCCGTACTGGCGCAGGGAAGGACTACGACGAGACCAGTATTGTAGATTGGGCCCGGAAAGACATCGAAGACTTGAAAGAGATCGTTGACCCCGCTCGCAAGGAATTTGCCGCATTGGCGATGGTGGAAAATCATAAGTATGAGCGTCACTTGGATTCAGACATGCATCACTATACGCGCACCTTGGATACCGATCCGCAGGTGCGGGATTATGTTTTCAAGCTACGTGATGAGGGGCTTGATGCTGAACTGAATCGCGAAGCAGGGCGTGACGAGGCTTTAACAAGTACCACGATGAATACTGGTGATTATCAAAAATTCATGGCGGAAGCTTCTATTCAATCAGCGGCCCCAAATGTAATGCGGGTCGATCTTGCTAAAACATGGACGACTGACCAAGCGTTTTCACAAGCTCAAATTGATACAGACGTGCATGCGGCAATTTCTAAAATGGGGGATAAAGGCGGCGCGGAAAAATTCCGTGAGGAGATCGCGGTAAGTGCAAATGTTAGCCCGGCGTATAGTCAAGCGATGGAAAACCATTCGCCGGTGCTGTTGCAACAAGCCGTGAAAGAAGCTGCTGATGCATTGGAAGAGCAAAAACGTCGTGAGGCTGCGCTTTCTGCCGTGCCTCTGCCAGGTGGTGCTTCTGTCGGCCCCCAGGGGCGAGAAAGCGAAGTGCAATTAACACCCGTTGTTGAGCGCGTAGTTTCTGCGGAAGCGCAAGTCGTCGCGGATTTCATTGCAAAGAATATTAACCGGACGCCAGAAAAAATTACGGAAAACGTGCGGAATTCGCCGCCTGAGTTGCAATCGCTGCTGGCCGATAAGGACAGAATGAAGGCGATTGAGAAAGATGTAAACCAGAAGCTGAGCGGCATTAATAGCGCCTATATCGCTGAAACAAAAGCCGTTATGGCGGTGGCCGCTGGGCGCAGTGATGCTCAGGGTGTAGTGAAAGAAGCAGAGGCGCTTGTAGCCGAACAGTCCGAATTGCATCGTATCCGGCCAGCCACACAAGATAGAGAGGATGCGCGCAAAGTGGCCGAATTCATCGGTTCTAATGTCAATCTGACGCCTGAAAAAATCACGAAGAATACGGAAAATGCCCCGGCTGATTTGAAAGCCATTCTTGCCGATGGCGAGATAATGCAGCGTATTGAGCCGCTGGTAGATAAGCAGCTTGTAGGCATTTCCGAAAAATACATTGAAGAAACGCGCTCCGTGATTTCCGCGACGCTTACGCGTCCGGCCCAGGTTCAAGAAAGCGCAACACGCTCAGCGCCGGTCGCTGAACGCGTTGTGCCTGCGGCAGAAGTACCGCCAGGCCGTAACAGTAGTGAGCAAGAGGAAGCGGCCGTACTGGCGGAAAGCAAGCGCCGCGAGGCGCTTGCTGCCGCTACTGGACTATCTCAAGAAGCCGGGGAGAAGCCTAGTAGCATTAGCGAAGATGACAAACCCGCACCAGCCATCGATAGAGAGCCGACGTCCGTCGCAAGGACAGTAGCAGCAAACAAGATGGTTGACCGTGAGGACACGGCTGATAACTCTGTTGATGTGCGGCGCAAGGGCGGCGAATTGGAGCGCGGAGAATTTATCATCCCGCGTCGAATTACCCAAAATTATACGGAACAAGACGGCAAGTTTTATGCGAAAGAAACTAGCCGGATGATGTTTCACGATCAGGGCGAAAAGCTGGCGACATCGACCACTGATAAGGCCGCTATTGCCGATATGGTAGCGTATGCAAAAGCCAAACAATGGGACAGTTTGAAGTTGACCGGCTCGCAAGAATTCAGGCGTGAAGCGTGGTTGCAAGCGGAATCACAGGGCATCAAAACCCAAGGTTTTACGCCTCGGGAAAAGGATTTGATCGAACTGAAAACCTTGACGATGGAGCGCGCCACCAACAGCATTACCCCGATGCAGGATCGTGCTAAGGATCGCAAAACGCTTGAACAGCCGGTGGCCGCGCCAAGGCATGACCTCAACAAAAATCAAGCGGCCACCGCTTCGACTGCGGCCCAAAATACTACAGTGAACATGCGGGAGTTGCAGGAAAAACCGGGTATGGACAGGTATTCAATGGAGGAGCTTTCCAAGATTGCGTTCTATCGCGCCCTTGTCATTGAACGTGATAAAGATGCGCCGCAAGCGGTGAAGGATGAATCGCTTACCAAGTTCGATGTGTCCATGCGCGACCCCGCCATGGTCAAGGCGCTCCCTGATCCGCAAATTAAGAGCGAGCAGCAAACAGCGTCGAAGGAAGCTACCCAAAAGCGCGATACGTCGGAATTGTCGCTGTAGGCTGGCTGTTATTTCAATTGGTGACACTCCCCGCGCGCCGGCGCGGTGAAGTTGCCACCATGGTGTCACGCTCGGCGCCGGCCGGCGCCGGCGCCGGCACTGCGGTGACACCATCTCCGAGATTTTTATGTCTTCATTTGATTCCATAGATTCGTGGTTTGAAAAGGGTTTTCGCGTCCGTCAGCAGAAAGCCGCGTCGACGCAAGGCGCTAAGCGCGATCGCGTTCGCTCGGGCGGCGGGTCGGGCCCGGCCAGCCGGGGCGGAGCAAAATTTTCGGCTGGCGCAAAGGCGAAAAACATCAAGAGCGTCATTCGCAAAGCTCCGGAGGTGATGGTAAAAATTACCGGTTCAAGCAAAGGCATGAAAACCGTTAAAAACCATCTTGAGTACATTTCGCGAAATGGCCAGGTTGAGCTGGTCGATGAAACCGGCCACTCTATCAAGGGACTTGCGGAGGTGCGGGGTTTGCGCGAACAGCTAAAGGCTTCTCAGATCCCGGACGAGGGCAAGAAACGCGAATTTCTTCACGTCATGTTTTCAATGCCCCCTGGGACAAGTGAGAAAGCTGTACGTGACGCGGTTGCCCAGTTTTGCCAAGAGGAGTTTTCAAACCGACGCTATGTCATGGCGCAGCATCACGACACGGATCATAGCCATGTGCACGTGTGCGTAAGCACACGTGACATAGATCGAGCAGACGAGGCGCGGTTAAGTCCTCGCAAGGATGATCTATTCAGGTGGCGGCAAGGTTTTGCCGACAAACTGCGTGAACAGGGCGTTGATGCCGCTGCGAGTGAGCGCCGTCACCGCTTCAATCACAAAAAGGCGGAGCATCCCGTTGTTCGTCAGATCAGGGCTGACAATCCTACCTCGGCTGTCTACGATGCCGACCGGGCGCAGGCCAAGCTGGAAAAACGGGCGCTGCGGGCCGCTACAGCCCCCGCCAAGGCATTTGTGGGCCCATACCCTGCCCCACGCGTCCCCGACGTCTACCTGAAGCTTAAAAACGAACTGGATGGTGCTGTGGCGACTAACAAGCGCCCGGCTAATCCTGCTCATGAAAAAATCGAGCGCAATCGCCAAGTTCACCTTGCTGGTTGGGACAAAGTTGCATCCAGCTTGGAAAAATCCGGTGATCGCGAGCTTGCCGCCGAAGTGCGCGAACTCATGCAAGCTGGGCGGTCGGAACCAATTTCACGGAACCAAGCACTTTTTGACGTGCAAACCGGGCGGGTTGGCAAGGAGGCGGCAAAGGATGATATCGAACTTGACCGTTAAAAGTTTCGCCTCCGCGAAATTGCTCCAATGGTGTCAAATGCCCCTGCCAGGCTGGCATAATCTGACACCAAACACCCTCCCCCTACTCCCGACTATTGACAAGTTAAATGCCTTGACTATGTCGATATACTTATGGAAAAATGGCTTTCACATTTAAATATCTTAGCTTTACTTATTTGCACATAGAAATGTTGGAGTTCTGATGAAGTCTTTACCTGTATTGCATTGCACTGAGACAGCCGCAAGTAAATCGGCGCAAGTATTTTTTCAAGGAAATTGGTATTTATCCCCCGCTGAACTTGTACCAGCGTTTATTGCTTCTGGCTTGGTAGTTGTCGAGAAAAAAGAGCAGTCGAGTAAATTTCAGCAACGTCGAAATTCTGACAAAATGAAAATGGTGGCGCGTGGTAAATTTATACGGGTTGAGCTTAAAAACTAAGCTCGCCAATGTCAATGTAACTAAATGGGGACAGAAATATGAATATTAAATCAAGTAAAAACATCGCCTGCTTGGCAATTGCAAGCGCGCTTGCATTGACTGGATGCGGAGATAAGAAACAGGATGTGAACGATGAGACTATGGCCGCTGCCGTTGATAAGTATTTGGCGAAAACTGGTGATCTCTGCCTGATGCTGCCGAAATGGCCTGTGGAGGTTGGAGAGCATGATATGAATATTGAAGCGACTATGCCTGCGGGCATTGCGCACCAGATGACCGTATTAGCGTCTTTGGGGTTGGTAATCAAGTCCGATAGCGAAGTTGACCAAATGCTAGGTAAGCAGCCTACCGGGCGCAAGTTTCGTATTCGTAGCTATTCGCTCACTGACGAAGGGAAAAAGTTTTTCCGTGACGAAGTACCGCAGCATGCTGCATTGTCAGGTTCTTCGCCAAAGGTGAAGGGTGATCTTTGTTACGGGAAAAAATCTGTAGCGAAGGTTATCCGCTGGGATGCACTGCCCGAATCCGGCGGCAATGAATTTAATGTTCGCTATTTTTACAAGGTCGATGGACTGGCAGAATGGGCCAAAACACCTGATTTTCAGAAAGCGTTTCCAAGCGCGGAAAAAATAATTACTGCGGCGCATAAATCAGAACAAACGCACGGGGTTAAAGTGACTGCGATGGGAATAGTGCCGCGTGGCTTAAGGGCAATATGATCCGAAATAGCGGTGTGCTCTTGAGTTATTTAGCTCCTCCTGGCACACCAATTTGGCCAGCATTGCTATCCGGGCTAGTTATAGGCGTATTTCTGGCTTTCATTTGTTGTCGCCTTATCCCCAGCCGGGTATTACGGATCGGATTCGCGGTGATATCGTTGGCGTTGACAGTTTGGGCCATGTTGACGCCGCTTTATTGGTGGACACGAATTTTCACAACTTACGGCACATTTACTTTTGCCATCGCAGTCTTTGTTCTACTAGATGCGAAGGAAAAGAAAGAAGCCCCCTAGCCTGCTCATCTCGATGTTTATCACGTGCGCTGAAAGGAATATATGAAAAAGTCTAAGGTACTGTCTCCGATTCGTCGCTCGACTGCTCGACCATTCAATTTCTTAGATGATGACCGTGTAGACAGATTAACTAAGGGTTTTACGGAAGCAAAACTAAAGGAACTTTCTCTAGATATTGGGGTCAAAAAATGGCACAAGATTCGCCAGTGATTCTATTAACTAGCACAAGGGGAAATGATGCTAAATGTCATAATCAGGCTTATTGTGGTGTGGTTGCTGATGCCAATTTGGATACAGGCCACATTTCGGGCTAATGCTGCAATGCTGATTACATCGAACGCTGATATCTTTCTATCCGCAGACAAATGCCCCACGTCCCTAACCGCCCCGAAGGAATGCAGACTTTTTGGTTCGATCTCACATCGTTTCCTATCAGGCGATGCCGTTATAACTACATCGCAGCTTGGGGAAGTAACATTGCCAGCCGATGCGGTGCGTAGTGTTATATCTGAAGGAGAATCCAGCCGGTATATGCCATTCGGGACTTGGTTTGCTGTAGCATGTATTTTCGCTATCGCTGGCATGTATTTCTCGCTAGTCGCATTAATCCTTGCGCCGATTCTTGCCCCAGCCTGGACGTGGCTTAGAGGGGTCCGCACAACGGCGCAATAAAAAATATTACCAACTTCGTGATGAGAGAGAAATGAAAATCTTTGATAATTTGAGCGCCCTCCTCGGCACCAATCCTGAGCATGTAAAATCAGCGGCTTTAACGCCTGAACAATGGTATGAAGTAAGGGCTGCACTCAAGGCTAATATTCAACGCGAGCGCGATGCATTGCCTTTTGTCGCGCAATTTCCGATGATGCATGGCGAGGGCGGCGTATTGGATCGAGCTTACCATTCGATCGCCGTACAAGAATCTATACTTCCTCTCATACCATAAAAATATAGTAGTTTCGCCTCCGCGAAACTGCTGTCATTTAACCATAATCCATCATGAGATATTATAAGATGAAAATCTTTGCACTAGTTATTGCGCTCTTCCTATCTGGCTGTGCAGCAACACGTGACGATGTACCAGATTTAGAAACCATGGACACGAATATGCGTGTTTTGGAATCGCAGAAAAAAATGCAGGAAATATTAAAAAACTTGCCGCTAGATTATGATGGTCCCACGGGTATTTATTAATTCTTGACGAACTAGTTTCGCGGAGGCGAAACTAGTACTGGCGTCACTGCACTGAGATGGGACGTTAGGGTGTAGATTTTGAACATTGGTGTGACTTTTTGAATTAAATGCGACATTCTCTAAATTACAGACGGAACTAACGGAAAGCGAACCAAACATGAATACGCCGTTGCATAACATGGTCGGCCAGGACGATGACGATGAAAATCCGTTGACTGTCGGTGAGCAGGTCGAAGACATCAAGAGGTCGATATCATCATTTGAGAGGTATCTAGAAGAGGCGCTGACATATGCTGCATCACCGGATGCTGCGGAGGATGCGCAGCAGTGTGTGGACGAGCTGCGTGAGCTAATTGGGCTTCATGAGGCCCATCTTAAGGAACTTGAGGAAACGCACGTGAGCGGTGCCGAGTAATCGAAGTTTGAGGCAGTCGCGTCTATTTCCACTCTCCTGGGGAGAGTCGCAGCTATTAGACGCAAAACTGTCGCATCTATTTCCGATTACGCGCGATCTCGCCGGGCGTAGAGTGATAGGCAGTCGCATCAATTTCGAAAAGTGACAATTGGTGTCACCGCAGCCGCACCTGGCGCGTGGATTTGGCACCATGCTGTTGGTGTCGCCGCGGCCGCGCGCGCAGCTGCCAGGTGACACCAATGCGACGGACGGCGTAGAGGGCTTGTACACCGCTAATGCTGGCCGACGCATGCAAGTGTCGATTGACCGCCATTGCGGCGCCAGGGAGCCTTCTGGGGGTCGTTACGCCGCCGTTATCGACGGCGCTGGAATCAGATGCAACCATTTAGACTAGCGATCTTCAAAGAAACTGATAAATCAGTGGCTTCCTAACGTTTCTTATCGGCCGCTTCGATCTCTGCTTCATTAAGTTGGCGTCGATGAAGATAGATAGACGCCATTTGTCCGGGTAGGGACAATTTTCAGAGTGCCGTCACTACCAGCGCCGACCAAGCCAATTGTCTCTCCATCGTCAGTGAGGCCGAATGCAGCAATGTTCCAAACTGTAGAATCGTGCTTGAAATACCAATCCGAAGCGGGCATGATTTGAACAATCTTCATTTAACTTTCCTAAAGCTGACTACCGGTCAGCAGCGGGCGCACGACGACGCGTAAATTAATCTATCTTCATCGACGTTGTAGGTATCGAGAGATTCGGTTTCACTAAAAACTTTTTGATTTGAATTAGACCAAAGCTTTATCAAGTGTTCCTGCTTCACGCATCGCGGCCACCCAATGTGGTGCGCGCCCGCGACCCGTCCACTCATTCTTCGGATTTGTTGGATCGCGATATTTGATAGCAACGGAGTTTTTTGTTAACACGGCTTTCATTGTGATTAAATCTTTTAGCGACATTCCAACGTTCTTGGCGATTTCAGCGATTTGCGCACGCGCATCGCTCAACTGCTGCGCGGCGCCTGCGTCGATTGCCTTCTCGACAGCGGTATTCAATTGTTTCAATTCATTAAGCGACATGTTGGACAGGTCAATTTGTTTCATACATTTTCTCGATATAAAAATAGTTATAACTTCTTGCTGAGCCAACAACGCGTTGACGTTTATTTACTCCGACTTTCTGAGTTACTCTTTCTTTGTGTGTTCTATGAACCGTATGGCGTCGGCATTGCCAACAGCAGCAGCTTTTTCGATCCAGCCCATGCCGCCTGCTTTATCGCCGCTTTCCAACTGGATGAAACCTTGTTGAAGCATCGCTTCTGGATTTCCCTTAGTAGCTAGTGCGGCCAAGCGTTGTTTGTTGCTTGTCCAATAATGCTTCATCATCCAAAGTGCTGCCTCGTCGTGACCCTTATTGGCTAGCTCCTCCATTTTCGGCTTAAGCGCATCTGCCTTGTTCCGCTTTTCCCATCTATCAAGCTCACCGCCACCTATCGAGATAGCTGCCACTACGGCTGTAACAGCCAAGAATAATTTGATCAGGCCGGACTCTCTGATCGAATAATTTTTCCGGTCGCCTCCATCCTTACCGTGAACAGTAACGGTAATGATTGTGCGGTTGCCGCTGCGAAGCGGGCTATCAAGAGTTGCTGCTGTCATTGATACTCCTCATTAAAATTCTGGCAGTCCGGCCGTACGGTGCGCTAAGTAGCGCGGGAATTCCTAATCAAAGTAAACTTCTGGCCTACTATATGCGCGCCACCATATCCAAGCATTCCAGGCAATGCCTAATGTGCTGAGAACGGCACCAGCTAAAAACAGTAAGGAAATCGGTTCCTGTACCGCGTTCACGATTCGACTGCTTTCATTGTCTGGACGAATCGCGAAAGCCAACACGAAGTACACAATCTCGCACACACCGTAGAGTACCATTAGCAGCTGAGCTCGCTTCATTGCGGCGATGGCAAGGTCACCGTTAATTTCGACTGCATTCATACCACCTCGGGTAATGATAAATTTTCCGTAGATTCTAATTACGGCCGAGGGCCGTAGCCAGCGCATAGTTCGTCTCGCGCTGAGCATCCGCCAATGGGCATGTGATCTGGCTTCCATACCCTGCAATCTCACACAGTTCGCCTGCACGAGCTAATGCCAGTAGGGCGACTTTAAGCGCTTCCTGTGCGGCAGCTTCTTTTGGATCACTCATAGAAATTTTCTTTATAAACGATTTATACAGTTTCGCCTCCGCGAAACCATTTTCTTCGGCGGTTAAGCCGCTGGGTCAAACTTGAGGAAAGGCTGACTTTTCTTGGTAGCCCTTCGTCAGGATATACGGCTCGCCAAATTCCACACATTGCAGCTCCGCTTGCGCAGCCTGCCAGAAGGCCCACCCGGCATTTGCAGCAGACGTGCGGTAGGAACCGTCATCTAACGGCCTTTCAAGTTCACTGGGCGGCACAGGACTTGCGCCGCTGCGTACAAATGCCTCAAAGGCGTCATGTTGAGATTTCATGTTCATATGGTCGTCCTCACCCTGGAAGCCGTTCAAGTGGCGGGCGCCGAAGCGCGAATTTTCCGATGAGTCACTGGGCGTTTCCAGAGGCCGCGCCAGCGCTTCGCGCTACGCCTTCGGACACTTTGGCTTTGGTGGCATAAGCCAGTGGATTGAAGGAGTCGATCAAGGGTGAGAGAACGCGATACGTGATCAAGGCCGCGACCACTGCAACGAAAATTTCGATATTCATAGAGAAAACTTTCAGAGTGAAGAACCGGCTACCGGCCGGATCGGGGCGCCTCAGCACCAGGACATTTTCCGTTCTCACTTACTTGCGGCGATAGGCTGCTGGACCTGTGACACAGCAACCTCCGGGAGTATTGCAGTGCGCAAAGCGTCAACGCTCGGCTTGTTCTTTGACTGGAACCGCACCGTGCGTACACCTCCTTGCTTTAGCCGTGCATCACGCGTCTGGTCCTTGTTTGCCGAGTGAGTCCTGTCGTCCAGTTCAACGACAGCGATGACCTTACAGTATCTATCGCACACTACGTAATCCACGCGCTGCTGCGCGATGCGCAACCGATCACTGTGGGCTATCTTCTTATCGTTGGTCGCAGCCTCAATAAGAGCCGACATTGCCACCTGCGGGAAAATGTAATGGTCCGGTAGGGCTGCTACAAGCCGACCAAAAAATTCGGCCTCGTTGGGTGTCATCAGCGCACGTGCTCTATATGCGCCGGATCGTCCCTTGCCTTTCAACCATACTTGCGCCAAGATGATAGCCGCAAGCGCCATCACAACTATTATTAAAATATTTTGGCTCATGTTTTTCATATAAAATATTTATACAATTTCAGCTTGCTAAAAAGCTGAGATTTTCTTATTGACTGTCCTCGACGATAACTATCATGATTTTTCTTTGTGCAAGCTGATACGCGAGTTGACGCGCTCTCGTACCATCATGATTAAATTCAACCGCATCAGGATCATCCAAAGCTACATCGAAACCAAATTCTTGAAGTGCGGTTGCGATAATTGAAGACACTATTGATTTTCCTGACGCCACCGGCGCTTTAATGCGAATTTGGATAACCCGTTTTTTGGCATCAATGGATGAAGCAAAAGGAGGTAATATGCTCATGGGATTCCTAAGGTCGATTACGTACGGCTGACGACAACGCTCTTATCGCCGATTACCAGGATTGCGCGGTCCAGCACGCGCTGCACAACTAAGCGGGAATTCTTCTCGTCCCATTGGAAGTTCACTAAGGAGCGGCTACCATCATTCGCCAGAGCAAACACTACCGGGATTTCTCCCCGATAAGGCTTAGCCAGTTCTATGAAGGTGAGCTTGCCATCATTCCACACATTCACCGGCGTGAAGATAGGCGCGGACGCGTTCATTATCTTGTATTCCTTATTGGAGGTTATAACGTCGGTGCTCGCGAGAGCCGTTGATACCGTAGCGGCCAGCAGAGTGGCGATCAGCAGTTTCAATTTCATTTTTAATCTTTCTCAGTAGTCTCCGGCTTCCGGCCGGTGCGGTGCGGTGCGCAAAGTGGCTCGGGATTTCGCTATTTTAGACGATATCGGTACGGTTCCATCCTATTTTCCATAAACGATTTATACAGTTTCGCCTCCGCGAAACTCACCCTTTTTCTTGGCGGCTATAATCCATATCGAGCCAGCAGCGCTTCTGCTCTTTCGATGTAATCCTCGATATGCTGGACAGGAATTTTCCCAATACGATTGTCCAACTCAAGCGCCAATCGCTGATCGCTACCTCCATTGCCTTCTTTTTCAAGTTGGAGATACAACTTACGTAAGCGCTCTCCTAGCAAATAGAATTCCAATTTTTGGTAGTGGTGAGCCTGTTCCATATATTTTCCGATCACTAAAGTTCACTTTTTGGTCATGGTGACTATTAAAGTCCAGACCAAAGTAACTACGGCAACTGTACCCAATAACAGCACGCCGAACTTTGTAGCTTTTGCAATGAGATTACAATGAAACGCCATGACAGCATTTCCACCGCACTGTTCAACTTCCCTATTCGGCCCCAAACCCGCAATAACCAACCATCCTACGCCACTCATTGCCATAAGTATGAGAATAAAGATTCCAATTGTCTTCCAACTTACATCTTTGGGGCACCTCGAATTACCGGCAAATTTCGCGTGACCGCCGGTCGCGATGCCGGCAGTTGCGTTTTTTGATGTCAGACCGAGCCGCTTCCCGCCCGTTTTATGGGCGCTGAACCTCGTTTTGTGCAGTCCGGACGGACTGCGGGCGTCAGAACGCCTCGACCCTGGCCTCCTTCAAGTAGACCAGGCGCCGCAAATTGTAGGCGGCGACCTTCCAATTGAGCTGCAAAGTGGCGCGCGCCAATCCGATCGTGCGCAGGCCCTTGCCGCCCATCTCGGCCAGGCCGGCAAACACATGCTCGATCCTGGCGCGGGTCTTGGCGATGCGCGTATTGCGCCGCTTCTGGGTCTCCGAAATTGGCTTGTCCTTGCTTCCTTTGCGCTGGATGTGCATGCGCCATCCCTGCTGTGTCAACCTGTCCTCGCGTGCGCCATCCACGTAGCCCTTATCTGCCAGGACGTTGCGATTGGTATTCGACGGGTCGAGCACCTCCTCGAAATGAAGGGTGTCATGCTCGCTGGCCGTGCTGACCTTGATCTTGCGTACCAGCTTGTAACGCTTGTCTGCGTTGGCCGATACCTTGTAGCCGAAGTAGGACTTGCCATGCTTCTTGGTCCAGCGCGCGTCCATGTCTTTCTGCCGGCGTTTCGCAGGCTTCCAGTCGATTGGCATGGCACCTTCTCCAACGAGCGCCTTTTCCTCTTTGCTCATCGATTGCTTCGGTGTCTGCACGATGCTCGCGTCGACCATCTGACCGCAACGCGCAATGTAACCATGCCTGGAAAGCTGGCGGTTGACGGCGTCAAAGATACTCTCGCAGGCACCGGCCTTGAGCAGGCGCTCCTTGAACGTCCAGATCGTTGTCCGGTCCGGTATCTGACTACTGGAACGCAGTCCGACAAAGCGCTGGAAGCTCAGGCGGTCGAGCAACTGGAATTCCATTTGTTCATCGCTCAGGTTGAACAACTGCTGGATCAGCAGGACGCGAACCATCAGTTCGGTCGGAAATGGAGGACGCCCGCCGCGTTCGCGGCCGGGACGCGGAGCCGCTTCGTCAACCGCATCGGCAAGCGCGAGGAAGTCGACATGCTGCTCCATCACCTTGAGCGCATCACCAAGCTTGTTCAGCTTGGCTTCGCGCTCTTGGTCGGCAAACAGACTCGTCTTGATCATGAAATTAGGTCAGCAACATGGAGCCGCTATGATGCCACGGCTGCGCCGGTTTTTCGAGGTGCCCTTTGGTAACGTCTTTACTGGCACCAAGCACATATCCAACAATGAATGCCAACATAAATCTCTCCTTCCTGGTTACGACTGATTGGGAACGTGGAAAAGCTTGACATTTGGGTTCGCCAAAACGAAGTCAGACTTTTCTGCATATAATTTTTGAAATTGGCTGATATCTGACATAACTAGACCGAACGAAAAACCGCACGTCTCACTTGTGCATCTGTAGGGTATGCTCATTCCCAGCCTCGTTGGTGCGGTAGCCGAGTGACCACATATTGGGCAGTTTGGTGGGGTGAAGATCATTGTCATTTCCTTTGGGAGTTCATTTCAGCAGCAGGAGTGTTCCACGAACTTGGGTCCACATTGCGCCCTGCAATAATGTCTTTCAGTCGGTCTAAGGCGCCTGGGTCAGAAATGGGATGCAGAAATGCCCTGTCGGCCTGAATATCAGCCAAAATCCGGGTTGCGGTATCCACACTTGGAATGCCGTCAAAAGCTCTTTCGTCATACATGTAAATAACACCGGGCTCTGGTGTGCTCGTATACATTCCATAGCGCCTACTTCCTGAGCCGGAGTCTGGAGTCAGTATAAGCACTCCAACAACAGCGATCAAGGTTCCAAATACGAAGGCGGTGACTGATAAGAATATAGCTCCTAAAAACCAATAACCGATGCCCGAAACTGCAAGCACAACTCCGACAACTAGCGCCCCGATTCCCATGACGACCTGTTTTGCTGTCCAGCGAGACATATACTGCGATTTTGGTGAATTCATTATTTCCTTTGGCTTACATCGACGAGCTTTCGAGCAGATGCGCAATCTGAAGCTCGACGCGCTTACGATTATCGTAGATGCTGTGGTTTGGGGGTATTGGTGTGTCAGCGGCACGGGCCAAACAGATTGTTGCATCTAAGTTCGCACGCTCAGCGGCCAAGTTAAGGAGCTTAACCATATCTGCGTAAAGTAGCTTTCGCATTTCGTTTCCTATATTTTGGCCAAGGCCAGCTTCATTCGCGTTGCGTTGCCATCCTTGATTGCCGTTTCCAGCTTTGCGAGCGTCATATCTCTCATACGTTCTGCAAACGCGTGGACAGTCGTTTCTTTTGTCCCCGCAGTAGCCGCTGCAAGTCCACTTTCGACATGCGAGACCACCCACAGGTTGTCCCCAAGCGAGATAGACTTGTGCACAGCGAACTGGTGCTTCTTAAATTTCGACGCGACCACCTCACCGGGAATAATGAACGGATCGCCGTCTTGATCAAATACTCTGAGCCTCAGTTGCACGATTTTTTCCTTTATTGATTCACGGATGCGAAACGGCATAAGATCGATTGCTATTCAGCCAAATGCTGCTTCACGTACTGGACCATTTCGGGGATGTAAGAGGCGGTGTATTCGTCTGTCACTAATTCTGCCGCTAGCGCTTCAAAGGTTTCCGGGGTCCACTCCCGATATGGATCAATGGGGTTCCAGGAGTCGCCTCCCGTTTCCTCTATTTCCTCCTCCCCCATCGGCACCAAAACCTCATCGTGGTGGACTCTGCAGAAAGCGCCGACAAGGACGCTCCAGTTCGCCCCTCTGAACCAGCCACCGCCGGATGACTCTGACACATGGACGTACTGCCTAGTTTTATGACAACCGAGATATAGCGAACTGCTCATCGATGACACCTCATTTTCCCTATCATTTCACGTCTGCCAGTTCTCGCTCTGAATTCCACCCGACTGCAAAGGCGTTGTAAAGGCGATTGTTCGACGCCTCATCCAACACCAAAATAGCGTCGCCTCGCCTCATCGCGTCTCGCAGCGCTTGCGCGCCTTCCGCCCGAGAAGCGACCAGCTCGGCCTCCGCGTACGCGTCGTTCCGAACTTGCTGCTCCTTTAGGGCGCGGATCATGCTCAATGTCGTGTCCATAAATTTCCTATAAACGATTTATACAGTTTCGCCTCCGCGAAACCATTTTCCGGTCAGTTAGATGTGATACCGCTTACCTATCATGAAGTCGCGCCCAGGTAGCCGTAGTGGCTTTGGTTGTGGCTTGAATCAGTGCGTCGATGTACGCAAAATCACGGGCGAGCGCAACGGCTTTGGGGTCAGAAGAAAGCGTTCCTGCGGACCGCAATACGCTAGCTTCGGACTGCAATACTTTCACCAGCGCGTTAGCGGAGGCGACGAAATCGGCCGCCAATGCACCGACATCGAGTGCTCGCGCTGAGGCATCCACTGGGTTGTGCGCGGCGGCTAGCAGTTGATTTAGTGGGTTACTCATATTTTTCCTAGAACCATCTTGACATCGCAAGAATTCTATTTTGCGCTTCCAGATTTAGCTGCTGCAAGTACACTCTCACGACGCACTGCCTCATTATCGGCCTGTACTTTATCGCTGCAAGCGGAGATCTTCACCGCTGCGGCGCCGCGCGTGAGGGACTCCAGAAACTCCCTTGATATTGCAATGCCAGCTTTGTCACATTCGGCCTTTAACCGTTCCAGATCATCGGCCTGAGCAGGTATCTCTGCGCGTAACGCTCGTAGCGACGCGTATGTGCCATATGCACCTTTCCCAACGTAGTCAAAAGCGCGTTGATCGCGCTTTCGGATAGCTTCTTCAAGTGCGAGATACGTCGCAGCCGCCCATTTTGCTTGGTCATCTGTTTCGTCCGGCCAAGCGCGGGCCCAAGCGTTTGGATCGACATCTGCCGATAGTCCAATGAAGCGTTCCCAAGGGTCGGCGATCTTTTTTGCTTGTTGCATTTTTCTCTCGTATGTTTTTTGCATTTCTAGCTCGTGAGGGTGATCCCAACAGGCGCTAAGCAGACAGCAAAACAATGTCAAGGTTAGGGAGTGCTTCAGTTTAAGTATGTCCATATCTTTTCCGGTATAAATAATTTATACAGTTTCGCCACCGCGAAACCATTTTCCTATGGCGTCGATATGGCATGCAGGTAGAAGCCTACAGCTTGAATCGCCGCTTCTGCTGCTGCGGAGTCGAGTACGAACCGATCAACGGCTAGATCGATATTCGTCTTCCACCGCCTGACCGAAACATAGTCCGTATCCGGCACTTTGAAGCTGGACGGTGGTACCCCGGCAGCCACCGACATGAACTTCGCTGGATTGCTGTTGCTCTGATAGATATCGATATTCATACGATTTTTCCCTGCGGCCTAGCCGCTTCTGTTACGTCGGCGCCGGCCGGATCGGGGCGCCGCAGCGCCAGGTCATTTTCCGAGGTAGCGCCCCGAAGGGCGCGGGTTGATTTAGGCGTCGAGCCTTGCTTTGCAGTCGGCGAGAATGCGAGCGATGCACGTACGCATATCGATAACATCCATGTCGAAGGTAAGCAGTGCTTCGATTTCATTCAATGCCGTGCCGCGTATGAAAGCTATCTTGTTTTGCTGGCCTGCGTAGTCTTGAATTGCTTCCATGATCTTCTCCAGTTTCGCCGCGCACATTGCGCCGCCCATGAACACCATTATACGCTATTTATCGTTGCGCGCAACGATAAATTAAACTTTCTTCGCCCGGTCAATCAACGCCTGCTGAATCGCATCCCGCGCTGTACCATCCGAATCGATCAACTGTTTCAGCGCTGCCGCAGCTTCGGGCGAAAGGCGCAGCTTGTTCAGTATCATGCCGCCTGAGGCCACCAGCGCCTCGTCAGCGGCTTTGCCGCGCTCGGTTGAGGTCTTGGCGGTGCCGGTGACTGGACGGCCCAGGGTGGGGACTTTCTTCGGTTCTGTCAAAATCAATTTTCCTCGCGGCCTGGCCGCTTTCGTCATGCCGGCGCCGGCCGGATCGGGGCGCCGCAGCGCCAAGGCAATTTCCTTGATAAATTGATCAAACAGCGAGCGGTAGCTGCATCTCAGCTAAGCGAGCTTTTGCCGCATCGAGTTCCCCGCTGCGTTCTCCTAGAGTTTGGACATCAACTGGCGAACCGCTGCGAGCTTTGCGGTTCAAACTGCTGACGACAGATTCCAAGCGTGCTACTTCGTGTTCGGCGAGTTCAAACAGCGTCGGCGTGGCATTACAAGCGACCGGCGCAGACCAAATTGAGTTTGCAATTTCCCGGCGTAGCTCGCGCTCCAGACTTACTAAGTCGGCCAAAGTTATGCCAACAGTACCTACACTGTGAAAACGAGGGTCTCGAACGTCGTCCGACCGACGGATGCCAATTTGTGCTGCAACTTTTTCAATCGCACTCATCAACTATCCCCATATAAACGATTTATACAGTTTCGCTTCCGTGAAACTAATTTTCTGGTTTAGGTTTTCTTGATGGGAACTTCCAACCGCATCGCGGACACGGCCCCGTAATCTCAGTTAGATGCCCTGGGTGTCCGAATTTGCCGCATACCTCGACAGGTTTTTTAAACAAGATATAGAACCACTCTTTCAACATATTTTCCTATCCGATCCGGTCGTACTTAACATCCTCATCCCACGCTTCCAGCGCCGCCGTCTTGGTCCGCATTGGCGTGGCCGCGACCGGATGCATGACATGCTTACTTTCTTCGCACCTGGCGGTCCAGTACGTCTTACCCTTTGTCGCCACTGGTTGTTTTCCACACCGGGGACAAGGTTCATGGTCAATAGCGTTTGGCATGATTTCCTGTTAAGTGGTTTCGTGGTCACGCTTCACGGCGGCCAGGTCATCGGCTGCTGATCGAAGCGCAGCCAATAGTCCAGGTAGTGCCAGCGCACCGGGACCATCTTCCATACTTGGCTTTGGCGAAAAAGCCAACGCTGCAACGAGTAGCTTGTCGGCCGACGTCTTCAATTCACGGTAGGCTTGGTCAGGGGTGCGGTTCATGGGTGCCATATTTTTCTCGATCAGATCGCGCAGGTTAAATTGCACCGGCATCTTGAGGAATGTCTGGAATTCTTTGCCACTTTGAGTTTTCGGTTGCGTTTTCTATTGTCCACAACGTCCCATCGTCGCAAAGAGCTATCAGGCATGGTTGAATAACGTGCGGAGAATCAATTGGGATTACACGTACAATTTTTCTAATATTTTCCATATTTGCTTTCATCGCCCTAAAGGCCGTCCAGGTAGCGGGCGCCGAAGCGCGGGATTTTTCCTCGATCTACCAAAGTTTCCCAATAATCCAGCCCAGTACTACTGCGCTAACAGTGCCGCTAGACTTTTTCACTGGACGCTCCCGCAGCGCCCGTTCTTGCTTTGCCCATTTGAGGCGATCAAGCCGTCGTTCAACTTGTTCCTCGCGCCGGAAGCGTGAAGTCCCAATCTCAATACGTCGAGCGAGCCGCCGAGCTTGCCCTGTTATGAGCGCTGCGGGAATGCCCCACTGTAGTAGTGTCAGCAGGGAGTCGAAAAGCGATAGTGGTCCACTGCGGATTTCCCCAGGATTGTTACTGAAAAGATCGCTGAAAAATTTAGCCAATGCCGAATCAGTACCCCTGTATATACAAAGACCGGCGTATGCAAGCAAGGCAGTCGCTAGTGCGTAAGCAGTTACACGTATGACCAGCGGCCAAACTGAGTCTCCTGCCTTGGGTTCTGAGGCGTTGTCCATCATTTTTCCTTATAAACGGTTTATACAGTTTCGCCTCCGCGAAACCCATTTTCCGTGGTTACCTGAGCTACGGTTTTGACGCACCTTCTGGCGTATGAAACGCCACAACTATTTCTGTAGAGCTTGGATCGTGCGCGACGATTTGGGCCTTGCCGGTTACATCTACTTCCAACACATCGCCTGCCTTGGCGTGGGTGTCTGCCACCGCTTTATCGAAGGCAATATCGAGATGGGATCGCTTGCCAAGGCGACTAGGACCCATCTTGCGCGGATCGAAATTTCCGTAAATTACTGGCTCGTTCAGTGCTGCACTCATCGGTGTTCCCTCTTTTTTTTGTCTGCTGGCGACCGGCCAGCTACGGTATCACCACGACGTGTTTTCCTTGTCGTTGAGACGGCCTGAGTCACGGCCTGAATTTGATCGGTATAAATTGCATGGTTGTGCCATCAACCACGAACGGTTTCCCGGCAAGAGCAGCTTCCCATTCCGGCGACCCCGCTAGGAATCCGTGAGCACTAAGATAGTCAGTTACCTCAGTCAGACCTTTAGCCTCGTATGCTTCGGTTGGACCGCGTTTGACACGAAACGACAACGGATATCGCTTTTTAGGCTCCATAGTTACTAAATAGGCAAAACCACAGAGAACCACAGCGATGACTACAAAAATAGCTATCTTCATATTTTTCCTATTGAATCAGCGGCAAGATGGAGGCGTGCAGCTTGCCAGCTTCTTGCCATAGCGCTGTGCGTTGTTCATCGCCCATACTACGCCAGGTAGTAGTTGCTGCCGATGCCGTCGCCTCGATTCCCGAGCGCTTCAGTGCGTCCACACCGGGGTCCAGAAGCGCCTCCAGGTAGACCAACATCACGGAGCAAAACACATCCTGCTCCGCGTCGCCGTGCAGTTCAAGCCGATGTTCTTCCAGCGCCAGAATGAAGCGCGCGATTTTTTTCGAATCGCGGTCCGCACAAAGCGTACCCTGCATGAGCCAATCGCCGAACTGTTCATCGGTGAACTCCTTGAGAAGAAGTGCCGCGAGAACAGGTGACAGGTGCTGTTGAATGTCGATCGTACGCATCCCTATTTTCCGATACCAATTAGGCGCGGCAAGATAGCGGGTTCAAGCGTGCTTCTTCTCGGGCATCTTTTACTGCTTGCAGGACTTGCGCCAATCCCTCTTGTTGATCTGGCCCTGTCATCTCAAAAACCCCAGCTTGATGCTTTAGGGACAGGCCCAACCTGAAAATTGCGCCTTCATGCCCTGCCAACTCGTGCATTGCGGCACCGACTTCGGCTAACACCATCGACACGCGAAGCTGATTTATTGGAATGGTATAAATGCTCATATTCGTTTTCCGAGGTAGTGCGCCCCGAAGGGCGCGGTTTTATTTAGTCAGGTTCGATTAGTCGCCGGGTCGTTCGGCAGTGCAAACGCCAGTTGTGGAAACCACTGCGCCATCGGGCTGTCTTTGCTTACGATATTGCACGTAATCGCCATTTCCAGTTCTTTGCAACTGGCGCAGCAGTTTGCTGCGTCTCCATACTGATAGTTCGCATTCCACGGAAATCTCTGATCGAGAACAACGTCCTCAACCAGCATCCCATGAAGGCTAGCGTAGTACGCTTGAATTTCGGCCAGACTCGAATGACCGACCGCTTCCTCGACGCGGAGATAGTGCGCGTGCTCAGCTTCACGTCGGTCTTCGATTGCTGACAACGGTTCACCAAACTTCTTTTTTGCTTCGTTGACGTTCATAATTTTCCTATGCGGCAGGACCGTCTTTGACGGTCCCTAGTTTTTCATGGCAGTCACCGCAAAACGCGGTCTTTAGGTCTTTGGTATCGACATGATCCCAGAATCCAGAATTGTCACTGTCCTTACCAGTAGCCAAGCTTCTCCGCCACGACGACCGACCAGAGACGATGACTTCGACATAATAATCATCGCTTTTACACTTTGGGCAGCACGTCACTTGCACGCCATTTTTGAATACCAAATGCGTCACGGAATTCTCCGGGAGTTAGACGGCCGTGGGCAGATGGCGACTTGCCAACCCGTGCTTGTTGTACGCTTTTACCCCGTTGCGCACAGCCGCCTGGATCAAAAACGCATTCGCTTTTCGCTGCTCCGCTCCGCCCGCGCACTGTTCCGGCACGTTATGGAAGGCGTCGGCCATGTCGTGAATAATCTGCTGGGCCTCAGGCGACATTGGACGTGCTGTCAGCATGCGAATTAGTACGAACGCTTCTGACGCTGCACGCAGCGCGGTCTGTTCAGTTTCGTTCAATGCTTCGCTCATCGGAAATTCCTATCTTGTTTTATGCTGGCGGCCGGCCAGGTGCGGGCGCCAAAGCGCGGGTTTTCCTTGGCCGTTAAGCCGGTTGTGTCGAGGTGGCTGTGTCCTCATCTTTAGCCTTCTGCCAATACAGCACGCACGAATCCCCATCATCTTGTCTGCACTGCTCACAGTCACAGGCCCAGTCCGTTTCCCACTGCCACGCCGTACCGTCACGTGCAACGAACTCGTGCGGGCCAGCATGACCGATTCGAAGGACGCATCCGTTGTCGTCGTACACTCCTACCATCATATCGGCGCCCACTAATAGCCCGCAGTCGTTGCACATAATTTTTCCTGATCAGATGATAGTCACTTCGAGGTCATATTCGACTATCCAGTCGCCCGCCCCGCCTTCGTCATCAGAGATTGCATCGTCAAGCTGATGACGCAGTTGCTCAGCGAATTCTTCAACCGACTCACAGTACATCTCTTCAAGCTCGGCCTTCGTGACTTCAACCGTAATCTTCATGTGTTTTCCCTATAAACGATTTATACAGTTTCGCCTCCGCGAAACCCGCATTTTCCGGGATCAGATGCGGTTAGCGGACTGAAAGTACAGTGCACGCGCCGGCTTCCGAACGTCAGCGGTATTGAGGCGCTGCGTAGCCTTGTTGATGGCTTGCTCGCGGTCCGTGGCGCCGACCTCGATCTGTACTGAGTTGCCGCCTTCTGCATCACGGTACTCGACCATCCATTTCGGGTTACCGGCACCGTGGGCCATTGCTGCTTCGTCGTGAAAAATACTCATGGTTTTCCTTGTCAGTTCAGCGCCGCTACAGCGGTCAATTTTTGCAAGCACTTCGGACACGTGACCGCATCCGACTGATACGCACTCCAGCTGCCACGACCGGTAGGCGCCGCGCCGCATAACGCGGACGCTGTACTACCCTCCAAGTCCCTTTCCCGCTGCCCCTCTTTTACTTCAAGAGCGTGCGCGATTCTGCCGTGATCGCCATTCCGGCCGGACGACTTCCGGCCAGCTTTTTCTAACGCAATGAACGTGGGGGTCATCGTTCTATTCCTTACTTATTGTCGAGTTCGACGGCAAGTACAGCGCATTCATCATGCCAAGCCGTGGCGCCATCCTTGGCCGCGTTGCGGAGCCAGTGCGCAGCCCCTTTCAAGTCCCCAGCAGCGGCATCCTGCCACGCGTTTTTTAGACGGACGATCTGGTCGTCCGGGCAGGACATCAGCAGATCATGCACATTGGTAGCATTTGCAGTGGTCATCGCGCTTTCCCTTCAAACCGTACGGAATTCCGGCTTGCTGATGCTTGGGCTTGGACCCACGAACCAGTCCTTGCGGTCGAGGTTATACCACCACCAAAACCCATGCTGATAATACGGCTTGTTTTTCATGATTTTCCCGACATAAACAATTTATACAGTTTCGCCTCCGCGAAACCACTTTCCTTCAGTTGGACCCGCCGTAGCAGGCCGGTTGAGTTAGGCGACTTCGAGGAAATGGCTTTGATAAATCCAGTTCCAATTGGTCACCGTTTGCAGCACAAGATTACCGAAGTCGTCGCAGACGCTAACTGGGGTTTTATGATCGGTGTACATGCCGAGAACTGGAAAGGTGAAAGTTGCCATGATTTACTCCGGTGTTTGCCGCGCCCAATGCGCTGATCCATGAGTTAATTATATAGTACCCATTGGGTATGTCAACAACTCTTCTCGACTTTCCTCAAAAGCTTTTCATGCCGCGCTTTAAGTGCCTCGTGGTCGAGAATTTCGCGGACCAACGCCCACACCGTGGACGGCATTTCACGGGCATTGCCCTTTGCATCATCCGGCAGTGTCCACTTTCGCATTGTCGTCTCTGGCGCTCCTATCCGCTGTGCGAAGTCGGCCCACGTCAAGCCCAGCTTAGCTTTCGCGTCTCGCAGGAAGTCCTGCTGTGTCATATTCTTATCCATCGTAGATTTTAGTTATGTACCCAATGAGTATCATAGCACCGCCTCAAACATTTCCATTAGCTTTGTTTTCGACACCTCTAAATACGGCTTGCAGGCGTTGATATCGCCGTGGCCGAGGATCAGCATCAAGGTGTCGATGTCGTGGCCTTGCGCCAGGCGTGCTCAGGTTCTCGGAAAAATCGCGGAATCAGCGCATTAGCTAGACGGGAAATCACACCTGCCTTTTCGTGGCGTCATCCTGCACGGCCAGGTTGGCACAAATTTGCACCATTGCAACAAGGCTCACGTACGTGAGGACGTCCTTCGATGGTGTCAACGCTGACGCTGGCCGGCGTCGGCACCGACACTCACGTGACACCAAACGCCTTAGCAGCGGTCTTATGCATGCAGACAGCGACAATAAGGTCGCAACCTCAGATTGGTGTAACTCTCAGCTGCTCGATGCGCGGCGCGTGACACCAACACTCCCACTGGTGACATATCGCGCCACCTGGCTGACCAACACTGACACCAATCGGGGCCTGTAAAAAGTAATGGTGTCACGATCACTACTGGCTGGCAGCGATCGTGACACCATGAGATTTACCAACTAAAAGTCCTCGTCTTGCAACGCTCTCTATCAGGTTCTATCTTAAATCTGCCCCCATCATCAGATTCCGCTGGATATCGCATTAAATAGGTGCAATACGCTTTTGATCTATCGCCAAAGGTCAAGACAGCAAAAGCAACGACTTCATTTTCCTTGCCGTGTGACCCCTCATCAATTTTTACCCTTCTAATCTTTACCCGTTTCGCCTTCTTGAAATATGGTGTATGAGCTGTAGAGGTCAAATGAAACCGCCCCTCAGATGAATGATTTTCCGCGTGAGTAATTAACGGAATAAGGCACAAGCAAATTGAAATATTGAGATGCCAGAAAACTTTGCTCATTTTTAGCTCCGATTTCTTTACGGTGACGTTGACAAAGCACGTAGCTCGGCAATGCGTGAATATATCCGGGCGTGCTCGGATTGCAGTGCTACCAATTCCGCCGATGCTGCCAAAGTAGAACTACCTTTAGTTAGGATAGCGCGTGCGCCTGGGCCAGTTCGTTTCCCAGCCAAAAGTCGAGCTTTTTTTTCGGACTCTGCAAGCTGTTCTGCATCGTCGAGTGTTACCGAACCATTCATCAGAAGCTGCGAGGAAAAGCGATCTAATGCATCTTTTGAATCAAAATTAATAGCCGATATTTTTAACAGCGTATTATCGTCAAGATATATCGGCTCGTTCCGATCTATATAACTTAATCCAAAGGCGACCGTCACAGCAGCAACAATGCCCCAACGCACGTCTGCCGGTGCCATCATTGCCGCGCCGATTAAAAGCAGGTACGTAATCGCCATTGCAAAAACTTTCCTTCTACGCTTAAAACGTTTGAATTTGTTTGGCGCTTCTAACGCAGCACTCATCTGGAGAGCAAATGTATCAGTTTTTTCCATATCTAGTCCTATCAAATATATAATCACAAGCTGTTAACTGGGATGAGCGGCAATGTTTACTTCAAATTAGCCTCGATGCCTATTTAAGAAACTGGAAAGAAGAAATTGAAACGCTAATCCAAGTCCGACGAGAGTGGCGACCATGCATGCAAACCACGTAAGAAACGTGAGTATCAATGTTGTAAAAACGTGAAGCGAAGATGATGGATCAGGCACAACAGAAACATACCAATGATACAAAGGCACCCAAAGAGAACTGAAAGTAAAAAACGATGCCATCCCAAGAGCACTGCCAGCTATTGCTTGATCTTGAACTACACCATAAATATCATCGTCAGATCGCTTGCCTACTGGATTTTCAACCGATCTATATGCAGCTTTGAGACAGAAAAGAATTGCAACGATAACGCATGCGAAAGCCCAAATATTTTCCAACATTCCATACTCCTTATATAAATTCAACCATATAAAAACAAATAAAAGTTTCGCCTCCGCGAAACTGGAACCGATACATCGATTAATATTTTTTCTTAGTAGGCCGCTTTCGAGCCCTTGCGTTTTGAGAAGCTTCCAAAACGGAACTACGCGTTTCAAGAATTCCTAAAACACGCGAAGTATGTGCACGAATCTCCGTCCTCACCGCAGCAATTTTTTTGCCAATCTCCGGTAACTTGCCACCACCACCACCAAGTACTAGCAGATTGAAAGCTTTAGCAACCTGATTCAGATTTGTTCCGATCTTTGTTAGTTCGTAATTTGAGCGGCGTAGCACCTCAATTTCATCGCCTAACAGTTGGGGCTTACTTAGTGCCTTATAGACCAGTGTTCCAATAAAGTAGTTTCTAGATGACAATCGTTGCTCGCTACGACGCTCAAGCTCTTCCAGTACAGAAGCAGGAAATCGCAGATGAACACGCGTGGTTTTTACCGAGAGATCAATCTTATTAATATCGACTTCCTTATCTCTATTAATACTCTCGGCAATCAGATGACGTACCATCAATGAAGCATTGGCCTTTCCGAATCTTTTTAAAGCGAGCGCCTTTAGCTGCTCTTTAGTTTCTGGCGAAATGCCATCAACCCACATCATATTGCTTTTGTCTCGTGCCATCCGCGTTCCGCCTTTTGTTGTGTCGCGACCGCCAGGGAGAGCCGCTTTTCCAAAAACGGTATAAATCGTTTATACCGTTTATTTGATGCCGTGCAGCAAACCCACCACGTCGTCAAGCGTGAATTATTTGTCCGGACAAATGGCGCCGTCAGCCTATCCTGCACTAGAAATTATACTCTCTACCCATCCTTTATCTCTCATCTGTAGTTTGTCGTCTTTTTGTAGATCAACTGTCGATAATTATACTCCTATTACACGCCATCGACAAAAAACTCACAGAAAATCGACAAAACGATCTTGAAATAAGGTATCATCTACAACATATCGACACATCACACCAAGGAAGGCTCATGTGAACAACTCTCGATCAGTCACAGTTTCCGGGATCATTCGTAAGCGACTCTCGGAATTTGAACAACGAATGTATGAAGGGGAAAGTCAGACTTCGATAGTTTCCGATTTAAATGAAAAAGATGGGATCACGATATCTCTCAAGAATTTTCGGCAACTTCTATCTCGCGCAAGAAAAGCTGCTCAAAAAAAACTCACCTTAGCTGAACCCGTACAACAACCAGTAACTACAGCTCTCCCGCCCGAAATCGCGAAAGTTGAGAAAGAAACTAAGGCTAACCCCGAGAAGGAAAGACCACCATTAAATGAGAAATCAAAGCGGTCTAAAATGTCATTGAACGACATGAATAAACTACTGAATGAGTCGCTTGACCTTGACAACATCTAATCTACATAAAGGATTGAATTATGCGCGTTGCTACTATTAACATTTCTGGAAACGTCGGCAAAACCACCATTGCTAAAAACCTCCTTTACCCTCGCATCCCTGGTGCAGAGCTATTTGAAATTGAGTCAATGAATACCGGTATCAAATTGAAATCGGCATCTATCAAGTCTATGCGGTCAAGTTCCTACGGATCGCTGGTGGATTCAATTATGGTCACTGACTCTGCAATCATCGATATTGGCGCATCGAATATTGAAGGTGTATTGAAGGAAATGCAGGAACTCGATGGTAGTCACGAAGACTTCGACTGTTTTTTAATCCCACTTGTGAAGGACCGTAAAATTATCGAAGAGTCTGTAAAAACCGCTTTACTGCTTGCAGGGCTCGGTGTTCCAACAGAGAAAATCAAGATGGTGTTCAACCGCTTCCCCAAGGACGCCGACTTACACGAGACTTACGGCCAGATATTTAAACTGGCAAATGATGGAAAGTTTTCCGCAAGTAAAGATGCTGTTATCTACGAAAATCCTGTGTACGCCGAACTAAACAAACTGGAAATAAGTTTGCATGAATTGAACTGCGACACAACAGACTACCGCGTAAAGTTGAAAGATGCAAAAAATGACAAAGAGCAAAAACTTTGTCTTGCGATGATCGCTAATAAGCGCAGGGCGATATCTGCTACACAAAATTTGGATGATGTGTTCGCTGCATTATTCAACAAAGGGTAAAACGTCATGGCTACGTCGAAAAAGAAAAGCACGCTGTTGGCCGGTGCGCTCCTGAAAGACAACCTGGATAGCGATGAGAGATTAAACGCTGCTCTTTTTTCGGCGGCTTTTGAAGAACTTGATGGACTGTCTGATCGGCTGGCGAAAATTCCGACGGATATTGAAGCAACGGCTAGTCGCTTCCAAAAGATCACGACTGAGGCGGTTGATGATTTCGTGCAGGTTGCAAATGAAGCTTTGGCAAAGTTCATGCAGCGCACTAACGAAATGAAAGCCACGCTGGATGCCATGGAGCGGCTCAAGGCGCCCGAAACGCCTCCAGTGCTTACGCCCCCCCCTCCGGCGCCCTTGATAGCCGCTAAGAGGCCCGTTGACGCGCTTTGGTGGCTAGTTCCTGGCGCCCTTGTTGTCGGAATAATTTTGGGTGCGACGTTGGCGTTTTTTGTACTAAAATAGTTAGAATTATTTATGGAGGGTATATGGTCAAAAAATTGGCGCTCGTTGTAGCGCTGTGGTCTTTAAATGCAATAGCTCAAGCAAGCGATCATGGCTGCACAGTTTTATTGTGTATGGCGAATCCGGGCGGGCCCATGAAGGTTGCTGAATGCGTCCCGCCGATGAAAAAGCTGTTTAAGGATCTGGCTAAAGGAAAGCCATTTCCCGGATGCGACTTTAGCAAGAGCGGGAGTGAGCCGAGTAAACCGGCGACCAGCTACGCGGATCATAAGTTCGCGTCTAAGAACTATTGCCACCCTGATTACTACGTCCCAGGTGAACCGGGCTACCCACCCACTTGCAAAATGTCTGGTGCGGTCACTGTAACTGTCGAGGGTATTCCAACACAACGGGTATGGTGGACAGAGAACGGGGATTCTGTAACGGAAACGTGGAACGGCAGCGTCGCTGATAATTTTGCTGACCCTATTATCGAAACCCCACCCCCGGTTGAGCCGTCTGCCCCGGCCACGCCTCTGACAAGAGACGAGATTAACGCTAAGATCGCTTACCTAAATCCGATCTATCTCGCGGAGGTTCCGAAGTCTGTAGCCTCTTATAAAGCGCTTGAAGATTGCGTTCATACGTATGGGCGGGTGCAAGATGGGTATTGCCAAGCCGAACTGGCATTTCATGCTGCGACAGCCGACCCGATTAAGGCTATGCGGGATCAGCTAGATGATCTGCGGTGGCTGTTATATTACTTGGACAACCCAAAGTAATAAGCCCGTGATTAAACTTTACCGTTGATGCTAAAATGGCCGACTTTGTGTGCTTGGTGACAAAGTCGGCCACTTGGTGGAGTCACCTTGAAACCACTATCTATTTCCCCGCCCTAATTCGTCCAGCAGGTATGATAGTGTACGATGGCGATCCGCTAGAAATGCATCGCGTTGCTGATGCTCTGCTTTAAGTATTTCATATTGTCGCGCTCGCGCTATCCCAGCTAAAGCATTCGCGATTTTCTCCGGATCGGTCCCAACATACTCACGCTTGCGCTTCTCCATCTTTTTCGATGGATACACAAGGTAAAAATATTTACCGTCACGTAGAGTCGATGACGCATATATCAATCCTTCTTTTTCCAGTGCCGCCATCTCCGTGGTCAATTTAGCCAATCTCTCTGCGTGGCTTTCGATTAATGGCGCGAGCTTTTTACTAAGCTCGCGTAATTTAGAAATATTTCCTTCGTTCATTCTTATATCCAGTTCTTTAAAGTTTCGCGGACGCGAAACTTAATGCATGTTCTTGTATTCTATGAGTTTGCTAACGAGCCCGGAAAGGTGCCTTTCTCTTGCGCTAGATTCGACCTGCGCATATAAAGACCGAAGAAAATAGTCAAACACCGCTTGCACCTCTTGTCCCTGCATACTCGCGATTCGTGCCGCGTCCATAAGCATCGACACTGGACATAAAGCTTCGGTGATTACTTTACTCCTGCGGTCTTCACCGACATGCACAATATCCAAACAATCAGCAATTGTGTCCTGCATGTCCCGTGGGTCTGGAAGATTAAACGTGGCCATGGTATTCCCAAAAAATAGATGGAGGCGGAAAGCCCTACACTTCGTCAATATCGCCGGTATTGGCTGTGGTATGTTTTTGCAAGCCCTTAGACAAGCATTTATGCTTGTCTCTGATTTCGCATTTTTTGGATTGCTGACACTGGTTTTCTCGCGGCGGCGTCAACCAACGTCGCCGCGAAACCGACTAATCTCCTGCTGGCGTATGCAAAGATTTTGGCGACAACCCCGCATATCGAGCGTAGTTATATCCCTGTGGATTAACCACAAATGGGCGTCGATCCGGCGCAGTTACTACAGCGACGACGGAATAGCTATGTGCAATCCAAAGTGCGCGTTCATCGTCGGTCAATTCGTACACATCCTTGATCTCGCGCCCTGGGTGGTAATCCGTCACAGTCCCACCCGTAAAACCCTCAAATGCTTCTGGTAGCGGAGCCATAAGATTTCTAGAAAAATTATCATACTCAGAAGTTGACATATTTACGACTTGGCCAACTTGACAAGTATTAATATCCCAATTCTTTGTTTCAACGTACCTCGTTCGATCCCAGAACGAACCTTTGACTTTAGGCTTCGCGCACTCCATAACATATTCTGAAAGGTCGCCATTCTTGTTGAGGCTCGCGAAGGTAGCTATGATCCTTTGCCCCTTGTAGAAGGCTTCCGGAGTGGTTTTGGTGACTAGAGTTGCAGCAGCAGCGGCTAACGCCTCTTGGTGGGCCGCACGTTCAATCCGGCGCTCAACCTCCTGCGCCTGACGTTCTATTTCTGCGTCAATCGGGAAATATTTTGCGAAGGCTTCGGAAGTTAAAAGTTCCTTGGCGTCGGCTTTCGTCGCATAACCCGTGTAACTATGATGACGACTGATTGATACGACGATCCTTTTTAACTCGCCTGACTCGTCCACACTTTTATATACTCGGTCGAAACCAAGGGAATCGCCCGCAGCCATGACGGCATCCACACTAACGCCACCCTTATCGGTATTTGTGTCGTGGTCATCGTATTTTAAGCATGTGATAAGTTCGCACTTAGATAACATCGCACGAATGATCTTGAGGGAATTGCGCCGCACAGTTATTTGATTCATTTTCACTCCGAAGCATTGACGTTTAAACTACTTTTTACAGGTGAATCGTGTCGTCCACCATGAAGCTATTATCGCATGTACCGGAATTTTTGTAAAGCGTTTTCGCTTGTCAAACACATTTAGTTTTGCTTTTTATATCATCCGGCCATGGGTATTTGCGGTCCGGTTTTCCTCCGAAGCACAAGCGGCCCGAAGGGCAAAATCTTTTTAGGCGTGATACACCAAGCTGTTGGGAGTTGGTGTAATTGCGTCCGGAGTAGTCCCGTAACGGAGCATGTAGCGACACGAGTTAAAAGTTTTAGCGGGTAGTCCGGCGCATCGGTTAGCACCCTGCTGGATCACGTTGGCACACGGCCCCACTCTAAAGAGCGCGCCTTTTGCATGCAGACTACCGGCGCTGGCGTAGGCCAGGCGAGAGGTATGTAGATGGTGGATTGTTGCTGGCAAAGTTTCGCCTCCGCGAAACTTTGGTGTCAGGTTGGTGTAGCGATCGGCGCCGGCCGGCGCCGGCGCTGACACCATTTCCCGTTAGTGGTGTCGCCGCGGTCGCACCTGGTGTGCGAATTTGACACCACTGTACTTTGGTGTCGCTGCGGCCGTACCTGGTGGGTGGATCTGACACCATGGCGCATTGGTGTCAGTTGTTCCGCGCGTGCAGCTGCAGGGTGACACCAATGCACGGGATGGCGTAGAGGGCTTGTAAGCCTGCGGACGGACGCCGACTTGTGCAAGTGCTGGTGGACGGTGATCGTAGCGCCTAGGGGCTTTTAACAAGGCTTGCTTGTCCTTGACGTTGGCAAGTGGTGGCCTGAAAGATGGACGGTTTTATCGTCCAGTCCCGCAGGGACCGAGCGAGAGCGGAGTCTGAGAAGGGCGTCCCGTTTTTTCGCCTTGGCGAAAAATGCCCCAGCTGCTGCCTTTGATGTTGCCTTTGATGGGTTAATGGAATTTAATAAGCGCCCAAATTATCATCAGATGACCCGGATAATAAATATAAAAAATCCACTTGGCCCGAGGAACAGGAACGGTTATATATCTCGCCATAAAGATAATAGGCAGAGCTATAATCGCCCACCAATTGTTATTGATTAATCCGAGTAATAACGTCGAACCGACCCACAAAAACAATCCGGTTAAGCTGGAACTTCGGCAATATAACCAAGCGCCAATACAGCTTGTGATCGCGAGCCACCAAAATTCGACAACAGCACCTCCAATTAAAAATACAATGGTGAATAGAATCTTATCTATCGAGTGATTGCGATGGAGAAAGAAAATGCATAGCACCGCTATCGCTAGTGTTGCTAGTATATTTAGCGGCCACCATCCGAACAAAATTGCTCCGGGCGTTAAGTTACCTAATGCAATGTACGGAACCGTTGCCAAAATTGCAAAAAACCCTAATCGGCGCAATAGGCGACGGTATACCCCACTTTCTAAGATGCCAGGACGAGCGAGGTTATATGCAAGCACAAAACAAAAGATAGGTAAAGTCAAACGGCCAAAAGCAAAAAGCCACGGCTGCGCCTCGGAAAGCAGGTACTTATTGATATGATCGCCGGTCATAAGGACAAGACCAAGCCATTTCAACACCTCAATTGCGCCATCCGGAATAATGACTGGAAGCGCCGCAGTCTTTTTATCTCGGTGCCCGTTTGAAATTTCGCTGCCGTCAATGCTCATTTTTCCGCCTCTGGTGTGTTATCAGTGGGTGGTTTTGGTTTGGTTTTAGGCTTTCCCGGTGTAATCGTTTTCTGTTTCGCCTCCGCGAAACTCTGTAGAAGTTTGCTTTGTTCCTGTACCTGGGCGCGCAGCGCCTCACACTTTCCTGAAAGATTTGAAATTTGAGCCACGGCGTCTGTTGCTTTTTCGTTTGCCGTAGCAAGCGCTTCTAATGAATCTTTCAACCTGCCTTGCAGGTTGCTAATCGTGGCTGTTACCGTGTGCGTTTCGTCCCGAGCGCTAGCTAGCTGGGTTACTGCTTCATCAAGTTTCCCGCGAAGGTTGACAACTTCGCTTCCAGCTAAGCGCAACGCTTCTGTCTGCTCATCTAATCTGCGCATAAAGTCGATAGTGAGCCTAGAATGTTCATCTGCTTTATCCTGACGAAATACCTGATGTTCATCATGGCTGCGTTGCAGCAACAATTGAAGCTCCTCAATGTGTTGCTGCTTCTGCTCGACTGTGGCTGTCAAAACAGCCTCGCGTTTTTCTGCTTCTGTTACGGCAAGGTCTGCGGCTCTTTTTGTGTCCAAAACTTGCTGTTCAAGCATTTCTATTCGTGCTTCATCCTTTTCCGCCTCGACCTCCAACCGTTCGATGGTTTTACGTGCTTCCTCGGCACGCTTCGTAAGCGCCTTGACCTCGCTATCGGCTTTCTCCCTGATAACTGCAACCTCTTTGGATGCTTCCTGTGAGGCAACTTGCCATGCATTGGAAAACGATGCCAATACATTTGCAGGCATCTCAACAGGAAGTGGTGCGTCTTCCTGTGCACGTTTAGTCAGCCATTCGTCCAAGTGCTTATAGATTGTGGTCATGCTGCCGCCCAGCGCGGCTTGTAAAACGGTGGCGGTCACTTCTTGTCCGCTTGCCGCTATTTCATCTGCTGCGGCAAAAACCTGCTCTTGTGTATGTTTTGCTTTACGGCCCATTTTGACACCTCGCAATAAATTAGTAAGATTACTGCATTATCCTACCATATTACTTTACTAAATTACGTTATCTTATTAAATTATTTTATTTACATCTAACTACTGCCACCACTGATGAAAATATTGCAAAGTTTCCCAAGTGACGGCCGTTGTAAGTTCGCAATGCCCCTGAAACGCATCAGAACCGCTCAGGTTGAACGTACGCTCAGATTGACCACCACACAGGCTGCGCCTAAAAAAAACGCCTCAAAACGCCGATTCAGAGGTCGAGAGGACGCGTTTTTTACATCTTCGTTTAAAAAATTGCAACTGTGCATCGAAATGAGTCGCCACTGACATCAATTGATGCAAGAGTTAACGGGACACCTTCGCGCTCTCGCTTGACTCCCGCAGTTTTCCTGCGGAAAACTTTTGGGCGGGGTGGTTTGTTTTTCCGTAGGAAAACAAACCGTGAAAAACAACCCCAACCCCGACCTATGCGGCGGCCAGTGGCCTGTGGACAACATAAAGCCGTTGTCCACAGGATTACACGATGCAGTGGCACGGTATTTGCGATTTTGCTTTTTGTAGACGCTTTTTAGCCAGGTGGGAGCCGGATCGCCGTAAGGCGAGTCCGTGGAGGGGCGCAGCGCCCTCCGGGGGTGGTGGAGGCGAGCGCGGTAGCGCGTAGGCAGGGGGGCTGCGCCCCCCTCCGAGTTTTTCGGGGCGCTCCAGCCCCGCATTTATTGCATTTGCGTACTCCATCGAGCATAGCGAGCTGGATATTGGGGTTGAGTCTTCCTTGTGCGCCCTTTGGGCGCAGTCACTTTTTGTATTTGACTTACCCCGCGATTTTGCGGATTGGTTGGAACAACCAAGAAAGGCAAAAGATTTGCGAAATTCGAAAGGAGGCCAAGTGCCGCGTGGCTCCCTTCGATTTTGGCGTTACGCACCGTGGTGCGTAGTACTGCGCACCACGGTGCGTAGGTTTTAATATTTTCTACCACACTTAACCAGTTAGCGCAACCTCTTATATTGAGCACTTTAGGGAAAATCAAAGGCTCTTGCGCATTGCTGTCCCGCTGTCATGCAATTGGTGACAGAAATGCGGTTTGTACCCCCTCAAATTGCGCAGTCGAAGTGACATTAGCGTTACTTCCCCCCATGGGAAAGGTGTTCCTATGGCATGGTGACAGGATTTTGCAGATGTTGTGCTCGATAGGTTGCGGGTTGTACCCCCTCAGATTGCGCAGTCGAAGTGACATTAGCGTCATTTCCTCCCCGTTGCGGTGCTGCTGACTACGCAAGTTGGCCGTATGTTCCGAACGCTCACGGCTTTGGACTACGCACGGTGGTGCGCATAGCATAGACATTAGCGTTATTTCCTTACGCTGATATCGCAACTTCCTAGCGCCATGGTGCGTTTTGCATGCTATAATATCGCTATGATGTACCAACACAAGGTGTAGGCCATGGCTAAAACTGGTAAGAACGTAACTGTTCCTGACGCGGACGATGACGGCGATTTGCCTGATGCTCGCGGCAACAGAACCCAAGGATGGGTGCAAACTGATAAAAAGGCGCATCAGGCCATGTGGCAGCTTGGCATCAAGCACCCGATGGCTCTAAGCGTCTTGCACTTCATGGTTTCTAGACTAAATCGAGGTACAAACGGCGTTATCATTAGCGCCGCTGCTCTGGCAAAGCAGATGGGGATTTCTCCGCGCACCGTTCAATCAACAATCACAGTTCTTCGGGATTGTAAATTTGTCCAAGTCCTTAAAACGGGCAATACAAATGTATATATTATTAACGCGCATGTTGCATGGCAAGGCGAGCGAGGGAGCCGGTTTGCGCATTTTAATGCTGAAATTACCATAGATGAACAGGAACAAGAAAAGCCGGTTGATGAACTGATTGAGCAGGCATACAAGATGTTGCCGGTGCCTATTATGGAGTTCGATGAAAAGATTGATCTTGGTGATGCCCAGGTGGTGATGCCTGAGGATGAAGATTCCACCACAACGCAAGCCGATGCTGTTGATAGGCAAGGCAAGCTCTTGTAATTTGCTATAATTCGTACCGCACGCAAGGATCATTTCTGATTTTGCTGCATTGACTTGTGCCCGATGATCGCTTTGCGCTCATCGGGTTTTTTTTTGGTGTCAATCAGATCAACCTGGTGCGCGAAGGTTGAACCCATGGGCTCTTTCTTCTGGCTGTGTAGCGCTGTTGGATACGATATGGACTGGTGACAATCGAGGGTTGCCGGCGCGGCGGCCGTGACGCCATGGTGTCACGTTCGGCGCCGGCGCCGGGACCATGCTGACACCATTGGGAATTACGAAGAGGGGATAGCG
This sequence comes from Massilia scottii, assembly GCF_030846495.1. NCBI lineage: Bacteria > Pseudomonadati > Pseudomonadota > Betaproteobacteria > Burkholderiales > Oxalobacteraceae > Massilia > Massilia scottii. Next base: position 35,994 of record NZ_JAVCWM010000039.1, read on the forward strand.
GTCTTGCTTTTGCGGGTTTTGGTTGCTGCGGTCGGCGTATCCGGGTTGGCCGTGGGATGAGCGAGGCGGGATTTTGTTGGGGTGCTATCCTTTTGCCTTGCTGCATCCGTGCTTGGAAAGTCACCTCGTGCTATCGCTTCGCGAAACAAGGGAATCATCCAGCTTGGGGCGATTAGTGAAACTAGTTCCCATCCGGGGGGAAGAAGTGCGCCTGCGTTTGCTGTTGTTTTTTTCGATTCCAGATCCCGCTCGTGCGCGCGCCATACAGCGCTGATAGCGTCATTCACAGCTTGCCGAGTCCAGCCATGGATAGCGGCAACCTCTCGATGTTTCGCGTTGTCCACCAATACGGCTCTAGCGGCATTGATCCGATCTTCCGAAATACGGCCGGTTAGCCATGGCCGTAAAGCATCAAATTCAGGTGAGGACATACGCCGTTTTACTTTTGGCATTGCTAAGAGTTCCTTTAGATTTTTGGTGCTGAAATACGAACCGCGCCTTGCCACTTCAAAAGCGCGGTTCTATCCTATGGTGTCATGACTCCAGTGGCCAGGCTGCAATTGTGACACCAATTGGTGTCACGCGTAACTGTCCTGGGCGTAGTCTTGGCATCAAGGTGTCTACTTTTGATTGGCGTCAATCTCAGCTGCTGGACGGGTTTGATTTGACACCACCAAAACTATCTTTTTCAAACCGCTGCGGCAGGGGACGGGGATAAGGGCGGTTAGAGTGGTATCTGAGCGCTTCATTCTCCACCTCGACAACCTTTTCTAACTCTACTAAAAAGTGGTCTTGAGAGCGTAGCCAGCTGTAAATCCAAAAGCATTCGTCTAATATATGCGGGGCTTTTTCTTGAAGTAGTTCCATCAACTCCCGATTTTCGTCAATTCGCTTGTGAATTCCTCGGGAAGACCGGCGAGCGATTTCCTGCACGGCTAGGAACCGTGTGTCTGATATAGCATGCCGCCTGCTTAGTAGCGCATAAGTAACAAGGCAACCACCGAAATATGACCCTACTACGAGTACTACAAGGTAGAAAGGGATAGTCTCTAAATTCATATAATGTTCTCCATTATTTCCGCGTGAGTGCTTCAATCGTTTTGGCGCGTTCTTCTGCATCTACTTGCTGAGCTACGATGCTATCGCATTTGTCTCTGTGATTTCGCGCATCTCCGACTGTCATTTTTTGCACCTCGGATAAAGGAAATGTAACCCGAGCCTTTGTACAACTGAATGCCAAGTCTTTTAACGTAGATGTTCCGGCTAGACTGGCTTGTTCCTTCTTCCAGTTTTCCTCTGACTCTTTTTCCAGTGAGAAATTTAGCCCAATGAGCGAAAAAACAGTTGCGATTATAAGAATCACGAGCCAAACAAAAATATTATCGTCATCGACCTCGTTAGACATAATTAAGGCTCCTTCGTTAAAATCACTCCCTAGCGGCCTGGAGGGCCGCTAGGGCATTATTTAGGGCTTTACCATCCCAAGTACAGCTATTGCGCTAAACGCCGCCACAGCCTTCTCAGCGCCTTGCAAATAGGCGATCATTGCGAAAGCGCCGTATCCGTCTTTTGCGAAAGTACCGCTCTGAAACCCTTTGACAACTCCCTCAGTGATCGACGGCGCTTTTGCTCCGGCGTCATACAGGTCGTTCAACCATGCTTCAACATCGGCGCGGTCCTCTTTTTCCAGCGTTTCTAAGAAAACGCGAGGGTTTGTCCCACTTTCGCTAATCAGCCCATAGGCACGGTTCAGTGTTTCAGATGGCGGCAAAAGCGGTGCTGCGTGGCGCGGGGCGGGCGTTTCCGTTTTTTCGGAGGTCTGGTCCGAACCCGGAAACGGCCAGTATGCTTCGTCTTGCTCCGGTTTCGCCTCCGCGAAACTTTCTACTTCTCCGGGCTCTTTTTCGGACTCATCCTTTGGCGTCGCCACGGTTCCGGTTTTTGCAGATTTCGCCGCTTCCTCTGCTTGTTTAGCTGCTTTTTTTGCGGCTTTAGCAGCCGTCGCGGGCTTTACTTCCTCCAATACTTTATCCGCCATTTTGCGCGCATCAGCTTTGCCGCGTGTGGCTTTAAGGTTGTCGACAAGGTGTTTGGCTTTCTCTTTGCTAACCTTTTCAACCTCTTTCACTTTGTTAATTACGTCTCGGTCAGCACTGATTTTCTCATCAACTACGCGTTGAGCTTGCTCCGGCAGTGTAAGCATTGACAGGATTTTAGAAAGCCAGGATTTGCCCTTTTTGTATTTAGCCAAGACGGCTGCAACGCTGCCAAGTTCATTTATCTCACGCTGTATTTTTTGCGCGTCTTCGATCAACCGTAAATTTTTGCGTTGGACATTTTCGACATACTGCAATTCATCAGCAACAGCGTCGGACATTTCACGAATGATTGCCGGGATCGTTTCTTTACCTGCATCCACGGAACCCCGATATCGACGTTCGCCGGCTACCAGTTCATACGGAGTAGGGCCGTTAGGGGTTGGGCGAAGCAAGACAGGTTGAATAACACCATGAGCCTTAATACTGTCCCTCATCTCCTCGGCTGTATTCTCCTCATCATAAAGTTCGGTACGTACCTGAACTTTGATGGTGATGGCTTTCAATGGGACATTGGCAAACTGGTCACCTTCTTGCATCAAGTCGCCCATGTCTCCCACCGCATCGCCCAGCATCTCAACAGATGATTTTTTCTTCGGCACAGGGGTCTTGGATGGTTTGACCGTGGCGTTTTTAATTGGTGCGTTCATATTTATAAAACTCCAAGTTTAGTTAAAATAGCTTTGCAAACATTCTTCCATTCGATACCGGCGGTCTGGTGTCCTGCTCCTTTGGTTGCATACCACACGGGCCGCTGGCGGGTCAGTGTTTGTTGTACTGCCACTCGTTCCGCAAGCATTTCCGGCATGATCGCCGTGCCAAAGCGCTTGCGTAGTCCTTCCAATGCCGCCAGTTCTACTTTGCTACGAGTGTTAATGCGATTAGGCAAGATTCCTAAAATGCGCAGTTCTGTATTAAATCCTTTCTGTTTTACGGCTTGGATAAACTTCCATAAAACAGAAAGTGCAGCCAACTCAAACAAACCCATCGTGACAGGGCAAAGCACGGCATCTGCGGCGACGAGTGATGCTTTAAGAGGCATACAAATGCGGCCCGGAGTATCAATAATACAAAGGTCGAATTGGTTCTCGTACTGTTTCAAGTTGTCGCGCAAGCGCCTGAGGTAACTATCAGGTGCGGCGTCCAACTCAAAAAGGCTTTCATCGGCGCGGAAAATTGCGAGTCGTTCGCTGATATATTCAGGATCGCCGCTGACCGGGACATTCTGGAACAGATGCGACGCGAACAGGCCGGGAGCGGCACCATCGGTTTGTGGAAAAACCAGATCGAGACTGCCTTGGGCGTCGAGACTGACGAGCAGTACGCGCAGGTCACTTTCCAAACCAAGATGCGCGAGATGCATGCAAACAGTGCTTTTACCGGTGGATTTCTGGTTTGCTACTGACAAGATTTTCATTTTCATATTGTTCAGCCTTGTATCTATTCTGATCGTGAAGATTATGCCCCGGCTTGCACCGGGGCAATACTACTACAGGGATTTAGCCTTTGCGATTTCCTCGGCGCTCCAAACATGATGCGCCTCGCTCTCGATCCGCAAGGCTGCGGTGTACGCATCCGCACGCGCCGCCTCTGCTTGCGCTTCCAAAGCCTGCGCTTTTTCCACCAAGGAAACTACTTCTTCACGCATCGCCCCAAACATGATGGCATTCCAATTACTGCCACGTACCTTTGGAAGATTTCCAACCCACTCCAACATCTGCTTATTGTTCATATTTATTTCCTTCTGCATTGACGTTTAAACTACTTTTTACAGGTGAATCGTGTCGTCCACCATGAAGCTATTATCGCATGCGGCGAAATTCTTGTAAAGCGTTTTCGCTTGTCAAAAGCATTTAGTTTCGCGTTTTTGCATCATCTGACCATGGGTATTTGCAGCCCGGTTTTCCTCCGAAGCACAAGCGGCCCGAAGGGCAAAATCTTTTTAGGCGTGATACACCAAGCTGTTGGGAGTTGGTTTGATTGCGTCCGGAGTAGTCCCGTAACGGAGCGTGTAGCGACACGCGTTAAAAGTTTTAGCGGGTAGTCCGGCGCATTGCTTAGCACCCTGTTGGATCACGTCACCAGATAGCTCCACTCTAAAGAGCGCGCCTTTTGTATGCAGACCAACGACGCAGATAAACACCTGGGCGAAAAGGGGAGGGCAGTTGGATATTGCTGCGGATAACAGTTTCGCCTCCGCGAAACTTTGGTGTCACGATGGTGTAGCGATCGGCGCCAGCCGGCGCCGGCGCTGACACCATTTTTTGGGTATTGGTGTCGCCGCGGCTGTACCTGGCGCGTGGATCTGACACCATGTCGCATTGGTGTCAGTTGTTCGGCGCACGTAGCTGCATGGTGACACCAATGCTTGGGGATGGCTAGAGGGCTTGTAAGCCTGTGGACGGCCGTCGACGTGTGCAAGTGCCGGTGGACGGTGATCGTGGCGTCTAGGGGCTTTTAACAAGGCTTACTTGTCCTTGACGTCGGCAAGTGGTGGCCTGAAAGATGGACGGTTTTATCGTCCAGTCCCGCAGGGACCGAGCGAGAGCGGAGTCTGAGAAGGGCATCCCGTTTTTTCGCCTTGGCGAAAAATGCCCCAGCCGCTGCTCTTGACGTTGGGTTCCTGTCGAATCATAAGAATGCTTCGCAAACATTGAGGATTATTTCTTTTGGCGTTTTATTGCTACCCATAATAAAAGCGCGTATAAAATTAAAAACGGGCCTATATAAAGATGATCGCGCATAGTTCTATTAATTTCTTCCTCGGTGGAAAATGCATACCCTGATACCCAAAGGAGATATATCAGATTTATTTTAAGCGCGCTGCTTGTTATCAATATAAATGCTATAAGCACCAGAAGCTTAATAAATCCGTCGGTATGATGTTTTTCTTTTGCGTAATACCACCATAACCAGCATGCTGAACTTACTTCAATTGATCTAGTCGCGACATCGAGAAATTGTGGAAGAAGAAGCAGGAAACCAAGAACAAAACCACCTAATGTAGAAAGTGCTGTGATGCTACCGAGCGTCAACGCTATCAAACGAGAGATGTAAATTAAGCGGTCTGTAGACATTTTCCAGGGTCCTCAAGATTTTCTAAGCGCCTTGCGCGGAAGCGTATTGTAGCGGCAACAAGCATGCTGAGCACACCTCGCCACCTTGATAGAGAACAAAGTGTCCCGCCTTGATCTGCCGAGCGTGGCGCAATTTCAGTCAACTGTTGTGTTCAAAATCTGTACACTGTCAAGCCACAGTTTCGATGTCATTCGGCGCCTAAAACGATCATCTAAACCGACTGTTTTTTTTGCAAGAGAAAATGCCGCTTTTTCGCGGGCTATACGCGACATAAATTGACTGCTTGCCAAGTTAGTCCTTAACCCGTAAGTCCGGCAACCTCTATCTGAAATGCTACAGAATTCTTGGATCTACTCGCACCAGCAAAATTTCGCCCGTTTTCACCGGTAAAATGCTGACTTTCTAGCTCAAAAAAACCGTAGCAAAAGCATCGCGAGCTTAGGGAGAAACAGTAACAAAAAAATAATCATTGGACCCAAAAAGGCAACTTTCGCGTAGAATCTTGGTCTTGCCTTTCGGACTTAATAATTTCCTGAAAACGCCTTCTGGTATGAAGAAGCCTGTCCAGAGAGATTGGCGGATTCTTCGTCATTGGGTAGTTTGCGCTATAGGTAGTGACTAGCCTCTTGTTCTACCTATATGCAGGGTTTGTCTGAGCGCGAGCCAAGTCGAGGAAAAAAGCGTGCGGGCCAAACAACATTGAAGTTTTCACACAAAGACCATGCTACCGAAAATCTACCCTATTGAAAAAGTGGAAACCGTTGAGACCGAGATAGCAGCAGCCCCGCCGTTACCTCCAAAGACACTAACCCAAGAGCAGGTTTTGAGGAGGCTAACGAAAGAGATTAGGGTGCTTCACAACGTGAAGAACTATTCTCCTTCGGAGATAGTTGCCCTACTGAAAAAGAGCGGCGTAAAAACCACAGTCCGCGAGGTGAAGAACATATTAGGATTTGCAGGTAAAAAAACTGAGCAAAAAAAGGCCGTGTAGCCGGCTCAGTAGTGCTACCATTATTGCATCGAAAAATGGTGTAAAATCTATGAAAAAATCTGGCGAAAATATGATGCGAAAAACTGTTCGATTTGGTGTTGTTTTGGGGATCGTTTTTGTGCTGACTGCGTGTGCTCAAAAGCCGGTGTTGAAGCAGCTTGATCCTGACACCCCGGAGACCCCTGTTAATAGTCCTGCGCAAGCTGACGCAATCAGGAAAGCGCATAGCAAATGAAAGGGCGCGTGTTGGTTTTGGGCCTTGGTGTTCTTCTCTTTTCTCTGTCGGCTCAATCGGCAGGCCCTGGGGAACTGAAGATGAAGGCGGCTATGAGTAATGGTATGTCGCCCACAGCGCACGAGGATAGGTTAGCTATCCTCCAACACGAGAGGGCACAGATTCAGAATGATTTAAATGCGGTCGTTGCGGCTTTACCTAATTCGCCCAATATGCAAGAAGCCTTGAAGGGTGTTTCAAGGTTGCAGGCCGATTTGCAGGCAATTGATCGCGAGATCGTACGGGCCGAAGCCCCGCGCACTAGCGTAGTGGTTGCGGCAAAAAAAACAGCGGCACCTGCCGCTGGTGATTTGTCTCCAGCTCCGCAGATGGCAGAGGTCAAGGTGACTGATGCTGAATACGAAGCTTGGGATGTTTTTCAAAACTTTGGGAAAAAGGTAAATAAATAATGAAATCGTTTCAGAACAAAAAAATTGGCAATGCTGCGCTTGGCCTGCTCCTGTTCGCTATCGCAAACGTAGCGTTTGCGGCTCCTGGCACTGCTGGTGGGTTGGCAACGGCGGAGGCAACCGCAAAGAATATTCAAACAGGGCTTTTTGCGCTGGTTGGCACCGGCGCCGCGAGTTATTTGATTTTCACTGGGGTTATGGCCTTCATGGATAAGAAGACCTGGGGCGACTTCGGCATGGCAGTCGTCTATGTCTCTCTGGTGGGTGCGTCAGTTGCTCTGGCCGCCTGGGCGTGGGCTCTCTTTCAATAAAACACTATGGAACCAGATGAAGAGATCGAGCCGGAAATATATATCAGTTATAACGGCTTAGGACGGTCGCCTGTGATTTGGGGCGTACCGTACATGTTTATTCTATTCGTCGGGTCCGGTGCGTTATTGGCAGGTATGATGTGCGGGCTGTTTTTTGGTCCGCTTGGCTGGCTTGTCGGCCTTGTCGCTGTTCCGGTTTTGATCTTTGTCCGGATCATTTCTGAAAACGATGATAAGGCCGTCAACATTCTGCTAATCGAAATCAAATGGGTTTTACGCAAGAAATTTAGCGGATCGGCTAAATATTTCGGCGGGACCACGGCGATAGCACCAATCACTTATGGACGACGGAGAAAAGATGTTAAGCAATATTTTAAAGAGCACATTGGCAGGTGAAGATTACTTGCCGAAGTACACTTATCACGTCCGTGAGACCATTACACGTATCGACGATGGACGTGTAATGTTCGTCGTTCGATGCAAAGGGTTGCCATTTGAAGTAATCAGTGATGGTGTGCTGAGAAACAATTACCACTCGCTCAACGATTTGTTTTTGTCGATTGCCAAAACGACTGCTCCAAGGATGGCTGTATGGGCTCATCTAGACCATTATGAAACGCTCTTTTCGACAAAGTATGAGTTCTCTTTTGAGTGGCTTAAAGATATGTCGCAAAAATATATGGAGCAATTTTTAAAGGAGCCCAGCTTTGAAAATGATTTTTATCTGACGTTTGTTCTTAAGCCGGGTAAAAACGATGACCTCGAAGATTGCATCAAGGAATTGGAAGAAATTCAGATTCGTGTAATGCAATCGTTGCGGCCTTATGAGCCGGTGACGCTTACTAGCTACAGGTACGAGTCCAATCTGTTCAGTGAGATTAGCGAGTTCCTGGCATATTTGTACAACGGTTTTTGGGAGCGTATTCCATGTACCTCGCTTCCGCTGCATCAAACAATCCAGTCCAGCTCGCTATATCACGGTTTCACGCTGTTAGAAACCCGGTTCCCGGATGGGGGACGGCGGTTTAGTGCGCTTTATGATCTGAAGGATTTTCCGGAGCCTACAAAAAAGGGAATGTTGAATCCGCTGTTGTCGTTACCTTTCCCCTTTTTGGTCAATTGTTCATTGACCTTGCTCACGTCCGCTGAGTCTTTGAAAATGATTGGTAACGCATTAAACAAAATGGGGTCCGCTGGTGATCTTGCAAGCGACCAGCATGAAGACATGGAAGCAGGACGGCAAGCAGTGGCGAGCGGTAGCGTTTACTTCGGCGAATTCCACTTGGGCGTAATGGTTCATGGCGCCAGCGAAAAGGAAGCTGAGAATAGGGGGGCCACCATGCGCACCACTATGAGTTCGCTATGTGGTACTCAAGTAGTGCCAGCGACGTTGTCTGCACCTTCAACATTCTATGCAATGTTCCCTGGCAATGCTAAGGAACGGCCACGACCAATGCCGAAAAATACGCGAAATTTTTCTGGTATGTTTAGTATGAATACGTTCAGTAGTGGCAAGCAATTCGGGAATCCCATTGGCGATGGTTCGGCTATCCTGCCACTTAAAACAAGCGCGAAGGGCGTTTACCATTTCAATTGTCACTACACGTTACCGGATAAAGATTTCAAAGGGGAGAAGATACCTGGGCACGTTCTGATGATCGGCGCAACTGGTGTTGGCAAGACGACCGCGCAGACCACATTATTAGCGTTTCTGGAGCGCTTCGACTATATGCTTTTCGGAATTGATAAAGACGGCTCAATGCGGGGATTAACCGAAGGCGTTGGCGGTACGTATTTCAATCTTAGGGCTGGTGAACCGACCGGGCTTAATCCATTTCAGCTAGATGATACCCCCATGAACCGGTCGTTTCTTTATGATCTGGTTGGGGCTTGTGGCCGTCGGGATGGTAAAGAACATAGCAGCGAGGACATCAAGGATATTAAACAGGCAGTGGACAGTGTTTTCGAGCTTCCGTTTGAAGTGCGCCGTTTTGGCATCTTGCTGCAAAACATTCCGGATCGCGGGGAAGACTGTCTTGTTCGTCGCCTAGCGAACTGGTGCTATGACGAGACAGACGGTCAATATGCGTATGCCTTGGATAATCCGACCAATGCGTTTGAGTGGTCTAACCTGCGGCGGGTGGCTTTTGATGTAACCGATTTCCTCAAGAAGGGGCATCCTGCAACGGAACCTATCCTTTCCTATCTTCTTCATTTGAAATCTTTGATGAAGAAGCAGGGCGGTTTGATGTGTACGGTGGTTGAGGAATTCTGGTTGCCGCTTCAATATCCAACGACTGCTGAACAGATTCTTGACATTCTTAAAGTGGGGCGGCGGCGCGATGAATTCATCATGCTTGTCTCGCAGTCACCGGAAGATGCTATTAAGAGTCCTCTTTTGCCGGATATTTTGCAGCAAACGCCGACGAAGATTTATCTTGCCAATCCTGATGCTGAGTATACAAATGCGGAGGGAGGTGGTTATGTTCGATTGAATGTATCGACGAAAGAGTTTTCAAAGATTCGTGCGCTGGGTAAATACGATTACAAATTTTTGGTAAAGCAGGGCTCGCAAGCGAATATCGTCAAACTGGATATGTCCGCCGTTCTCGACTACATTCCGGTACTGGCGATGGCCCAAGAAGACTTTAAATACCTAGACGCTGCAAAAGCAGAAGTTGGTAATCATCCTGATGCGTGGGTTCCATTTTTTATCAAGCTCCGGCGTGCCGGAAAAATCACAAGTAATACATTAAAAAAGGCTGCATAAATTATGAATAAAATCCGTAAATTCCTTGCCTGTGTCATTTGCATGTTTGCAGTGTCCGGCGCGCACGCTGGTGTGCCCGTCTTTGACGGCGCTGCTGTCTTGAATCTGGTAACTCAATACCAACAGATGATGCAGCAATATACGACAATGAAAAGTCAGCTTTCGACGGCAAACAACCAGCTTGACGCGATGAAAGGCTCACGCGGAATGGGGACGCTTCTTACTGACCCCTCGATGCAGTCGCATTTGCCGAAGGATTGGGCCAAAGTAATGGGGCAGGTACGCTCAACGGGAACTTATTCTTCTGAGCGTGCCAAGTTCCCCACTGTCAAGGATGCTAAGGTAAATGCCATCTATGATTCGATGGCGACCAATAATGCGACGATGGTGGAGTATTTCAAGCTTGCCGGCGAACGGCTGGAAACGGTCGCTAAGTTACAAGGTGCGATTGATACCGCAGAAGATCCTGCGGCAAAGGCTGATTTGCAAAGCCGCATTATCAGTGAGCAAAATGCAATTGCTGGAACATCGCAGTTGTTGGCGATTTTGAAGGAAAAGCAGGCCCAAGAAGTCATAGATGCGCGGCAAGATGCACACCGCAAGTACATTTGTGCTGAATTCAAGAAGAACTGCCCATAAGCTGGACCAGTTTCGCGGAGGCGAAACTTTGTAGAGTATTGGTGACACATTTACTGCACCTGGTTAGCAGATGTGTCACCATTTTTTTTACGGTGACAGGATTGGAAAAAAAATGGATGAAGCCGCACCTATTACTTGGCTAATAAAAGAAATAGATGCCATTGTCAGCGCTGGTGCCAGCACGGTCTCTACCGGACTTGCGAACGGTATAGCTCCAATTGCGTCGGCATGCTTTGGCATTTATCTCATTTTGATGACGCTAAACTACCTGCGTGGTAACGAAACCGAGCCGGTAGTTGATTTCTCTTTAAAGATGGCATCCTGGGCGCTTATCATTGGCTTCGGTTTAAACGCGGGCAACTATAACAGCACCGTTGCGCCAATTGTTACCGGCCTTGGGACAAGTCTTGCGGATATTGTTAGTGGAGGAAACGTAACCTCGGGAGCACTTGATACCCTGGCGTTGACATATCTAAAAATCATTGATGAAGGATTCGCTAAAGCGCAAGAGGTCGGGGGACTAGACGGTATTGGCATAACCTTGTTGGTAGCGATGAAAGCCACAATCGTGATTTTGGGCTTAGTGCCTTTTCTAGTAGCCGCGACATTGTTCATCATTACTGCAAATGTTGGATCACAAATTATTGCTATGGTCGGGCCGTTGTTTTTCGCTTTTCTTTTATTTCCAGCTACGCGACAATATTTTTCAGCGTGGTTAAATACTGCTTTTAGCTATGCACTAATACCGATGATAATAGCGGTTGTAGCTTCAATATCTGTCGGATTATCACAGAAGATGATTCCCGCTGGTTCAACATTGGATGGAGTTCCATTTAAGACGGTTTTCCTGGCTGCGGTAGGCAATCTTGTGTTGCTGTTCTTCGTCAAACAGGTTGCATCGATAGCATCATCGCTAAGCGCTGGCGGTATTAATGCTTCAATGCCGGGTAGCATTGGCACACTGACCGGTGGAATAAGCTCCGGGATGAAAGGAACAGCGAAGGAAATGAAGGGTGCTCATAAAGCGTGGGGGGCAACAAAGGGGCTTCGTACAAGCATTGCTAATAAGTTTAATAGTATTCGGAAAGCTGGGTAATTATGAAAATGGAAAAAGTGGATATAGAGAAGCAGTCGCCAAAAAAGGCTAGTAGGGCGCCTCAATCGTTTGAAGAAGCGGCATTGGACTTTGAGAATTCAAAAATCATTGGTTTAAAGCTATCTCGCAAGATAGCTTGGGCGGTAGCCGCAGCGGCCTTGCTGATTTCACTGCTGTGCGTGTTGGCGTTGTTGGTTGCACTATTCAATCATACAGACCCGCAACCTGTTGTTTATGAGAAGGATTCGAAAACAGGCAGCATCATTCAAATGAAAACTCTGAAAGACACGCCATTGAAATCTGATGAAGTCACTGACAAGTATTGGATCGCGACTTACATAAGACATCGAGAGGGCTACGATTGGCATACTGTCGGCACAGAATCCGAAATCGTTAAGCTGATGTCTGCATCTGATGTAGGCTCGGAATATATGCGGACAATTCAAGCGGATACTGCGCCTTTAAATATGCTCAAGGATAAAGGGAAGATCGTTGTCAAAATCGCTTCTATAACGTTTGTCGGTGAAATCGCTCAAGTGCGATTCACAAAGCAACGTGTGAATACGAGCGGTGAAAATCTGGATGGTTCTCCTGAACAGAGTTTCATTGCGACGTTATCATATAGATTTGATAACGGCGCGATGACCGATCAGCAGCGGCTGTCGAATCCGTTGGGTTTTAAAACAATGACGTATCGTGTTGTTGATGAGGTAATTAAATGATTAAAGAGTTACTGACAATCTCGCTCGTTTCTTTGTCTTGCTTCGCCTCTGCTAACGATTTTGAACCGGAAGGGCGCATCCGGGAAGAGGTGTATAGCTCGCGGAAAGTTTATACTTTCTATGCCAAGATCGGAAAGGCGACGGTTATAGAATTTCAGGAAGGTGAAACAATTGACCCTAAAAAGACAGACTTGTCGGTGTTGGGGATGGGTTTTGGTTCTGGCTGGGATATCGGCTCAAGAGCACACACATTTTTGTTGAAGCCAAAACACGTCAAGCCCGATTCGAATTTGATTCTCGTGACGAACAAGCGGCGCTACGTCTTTGATGTGAAGCTTGCACCGAATCGTGTTAAGCCGACGTATGTGATTACCTTCACTTATCCGGAAGATCAGAAACGCGAGCAAGCTGAACAGATTGCAAACGCTAATCGCATGGCGGCGCTCGCCGCATCCGCGCAAGCGAGTAAGGATAAGATCACTGAGGAAGCCAGGGCGAAACGTATTGTCGTTAACACCGAATATAACTGGCGTGGTGAAAATCAGCGCTTACGGCCCACGGCTGCATGGGATGACGGGTTATTCACGCATCTTGAATACAAGCATTCTGCTGAATTGCCGCTATTTTATAAGGTGTTACCTGATGGGTCGGAGGCGTTGATTAATCAAAATGTCGCCGCTTCATCTGGATATGTGACGGTGCTACAGGAAATAGTTCCGATTATCCGCGCTCGTTTAGGTGAAGATATGATCGAAATAGTGAACCGTAATTATAAAGTGCCTGAATACAATAATACTGGCACGTCGGTGCATGGAGCAGTTCGTGTTGAAAAATCAGGTGGGGTGCGAAATGTCGAGTGATAACAATAGCCAGGAAACTGATAACAGCGCAGATGAAGGCGCGATTCCAAGTCTCGATGCCGCATCGAACGATAGGGTTTTGGGCATTCCAGAAAGTCGGACGAAAAGGAAAACGAACGTTGGGAAAATTGGGGTTTTGCTTGCTTGCCTCGGTGGAACACTCTTTTTCGTGTTTGGTATTTTGTTATTCGCTAAGGGCAGGGCAAAGGCTCCAGGTGCGCAGCAAGTAGTTGCAGCCAAGGTCGATCCCACGAAGGTGAAGAATACAGCGCTTGATAGCGATTCGTTGGAACGCGTGAAGGCAGAGATCAAGCATAAAGAAGAAGCGGCGGCGGTAGCGCAAGCAGATGCCGACGCCAAGGCCGCTGGTGCGGCCGGAAATGGCACGCCACAACCCGCAAGCGCTGCCGGGGCGCCTGCTGCTTCCCAAGGCAACCGAATGGCCACTACGGGCGTCCAAAGCGCTCCAGGGGCCGCTCAGGTGGCGCCGGCCGGCGCGCCTGGCTCTCAAGGGGCTCCGCAGGTGGTTGCGCCACGCCCGCTGACTTTAAGCGAGCAGCGCTTGGCCGGTGACGTTCTGTTAGCGGGTAACGGCCAGCCTGCCGTATCCGCAACTGCGCCAACTGGTGGCATCTCCGAGCAGCAGCAGGCAGCGCCTCGGATGCGCATGCGTGACGAAAGCCTTGATGAGGCGATCGCCAGTCGAGGAAGACAGAAACCCGGAAGCATGGGGGAGATGCTGCAACCGACCGTGCTCGAAGCACGTCGTGCTGGCCGCTTAGGCAATCTCGATTTTCTGCTCAAGAAAGGGATGACGATTCCGTGTGCCCTTCGGACAGGCATTGATACGACATTGCCGGGGTTTCTCACGTGTGTAGCGATTAATGACGTGTATTCCGCTAATGGCGCGGTGAAATTAATCGACCGGGGCGCAACGTTCTTTGGCGAGCAGAAGTCGAATGTTGCGCAAGGTCAGGCGCGTGTTTTTGTGGTCTGGACTCGTGTTGATAATCCATCTGGCGTGTTTGCCGATATTGATAGTCCAGCGACAGACGAAATGGGCTATAGCGGCGTAGGAGGGCATGTTGAAACTCATTTTTGGAAACGCTTTGGCGGTGCAATCATGCTGAGCCTTATTCAAGATGCTGTTGGTGCTGCGGTTGATCGTCGTGATCCGGGCGCCGTTCAGATTTCAAATACAAGCGGAACTGGATCGGCAATGGCATCAGAAGCGCTAAAAGGGACCATTAATATTCCTCCAACAATTACCGTATTGCCGGGGAAAATCATTAACGTGATGGTGGCCCGTGATATTTCCTTTGAATCCGTATATAGCGTGGTGAAATAATGACGTCTCCACAGTTTGTTCGCCCTGCTCATGCAGATAGGTCCGTATCGGTACGGCAGCTTATGCAAAAGATGGGAATTAGTGACGCCTTGAGCGGTGAGATTACCGAGTTTGCAGTTAACCGTCCTGGCGAATACTGGATCGAGAATCAAGCCGGATGGCACTGTATCGAGCATCCGGCACTAACGCTGTCTACTTTAAAAGGGTTTGGGACAGCAAGTTCGGTGTTCTGCCATAAGAAACTTGACAGCGATTCACCGATCCAATCTTTAACACTACCTGATGGGGAGCGTGCTCAGATCGTATATCCGCCCGTTTGTACAGATGGGACAATCAGTTTAACCATCCGGAAGCCGTCTCCTGATCGCTTTAGTGTTCAACAGTTTGCCGACTCAGGGCGTTTAAAGCCGCGCTTGGCCGGGCTGGGAGAAGATATCCAGCCCTGGGAAGCCGATCTACTGCAATGCGTTAAAAATGGGCGTATGGTCGAATTTTTTGCAGGGGCGGCAAAACACCTTCTGAACATCGTCACCGTTGGTGGTACTGGTTCTGGTAAGACGACATTTTCCAAGGCGATGATTGATTTATATCCTGCTGACCGGCGAATTTTTACCTTAGAGGATGCGCATGAATTAACAACGCCGCGTCATAAAAATGCAGTTCATCTTTTCTTTTCCCCTACTTTTAATGCAAAAGAGGTTTTGGCAAGCTGCATGCGTATGAAGCCGGACCATATCTTTTTGGCAGAGCTGCGGGGTGACGAGACCTGGGATTACTTGATGGCTCTAAAATCAGGTCATCAGGGCTCGATCACATCCATCCACGCAAATGATTGTCGCGGGGCGCTTTACAAAATAGCGTCGTACATCAAGCAATCGGAAGTAGGGCGCACGTTAGATATGAGCTACATCTTAGGGGAAGTGCAAACGACGATTGACGTTGTGTTGTATTTTGAAAAGACACATCTGGTCGAGATTTATTACGATCCGCACCAAAAATTAAAGCTGTTAAGGGGCGCACGATGAAAAAAGGAAAAATTGCAGGCGGCGTACTCTTCCTGTTATTAATGTGTGCCGGCGCCATCTGCGCGGCACTTTGGTTTACATCCACGATGTTAATAAGCAATCTCCATTTAGAAGGAATTGAGCCAGGGTTACGAACTGCATACGATCTTTCGCAATCCGGAGAAAATAAACGGGTTAAGGGATTCGCTGCAATATCCATGATTGCGAGCGGCGGGATACCGTTCGGGATTTTCGGACTGATGATTTACACGATATTTGTGCCAAAGAAGCGCGAGCTTCATGGGTCAGGTAAATTTGCTGGACGAATGGAGTTAGTCAAGGGCGGCTTGCTTGAAGCAGATAAACCGGGTGACAAATTTCCATCAATTGTTGTCGGCAAAATGGGTAAGGAGTTTTTGTTTTTCCGGGGGCAACAATTCATGTATCTCGCCGCCCCAACGAGGTCCGGAAAAGGTGTGGGCATAATTATTCCTAACCTGTTGCATTATCGTGACTCTGTGGTGGTACTTGACATTAAAGGAGAGAACTTCAAAAAGACTTCAGGATTCCGCGCCAAATGTGGGCAAGAAGTACATAAGTTCTCGCCTGATGACGAGGACTATGCTACGGCGTGCTGGAATCCAATGGCATATGTTCGTGATGATCCACGTTTCCGTGTTAGTGATCTGATGACCATTACGAATACCCTGTATCCGCCAAGCGATGATGTTTGGGCTTCAACAGCGGAAAGTCTGTTTCTCGGTATTGCACTTTACTGCATGGAAACGGCGAAAGAGCGGGACAATTTCAACATCGCCCATATCAAGAAATTGCCGGTGATGCTACCGTTTTTAAAGGATGAAGACACGCTTATGGCTTACGTTAAGTCGCGTGAGCCTTTTGAGCCTCTTTCGGAGGAATGCGTTTATCAGCTTAGGAAGTATGCGCAAACGAGTGAAAAGCTGCGTAACAGTATCATGATTAGTTTCGATCAACCTCTGTTGATCTTTGCTGATCCAATTACGGCGAAAGCGACCTCAAAGAATTCGTTCAGTTTCCTGGACGTTCGGCGCAAGCGCATGAGTATCTACGTGGTCATTTCACCTAAAAATATTGAGAAATTTGGGAAGCTACTTAATCTCTTCTTCCAACAATTGCTCAATCTTAATATGGATGAGCTGCCAGAAGATAACCCAGCATTGCGTTATCAGTGTCTTTTGGTTCTCGATGAATTCACGGCCATGGGTCGCGTGGGTATCATTGAGAAGGCATC